>JAURQA010000102.1 GCA_030836345.1 Bacteroidota bacterium | reverse complement strand
TAACTGCAGGAGATCGAACACATGTTTCTGTTCGAGTATATAATAGTGGGAGTAAGACCATTAACGGTTCTGTAGTAGAGATTACGCACGATTCAAAACTTTCTAATTTCAGTTCAGAGCCCCAGGCAAGCAATTATGCTGGAAATAAAGCCACTTATACTATCTTGGATTTAAAGCCGCGCCAGTCCATGCTCATCGATGCCTATTTAAATATCCCGTTAGATGCAACGGAAACCAGTACGTATCCCGTGAGCGTCTCGATGGGAAGTTTATTAAATGAAAGTGATGCAGATTTAGAGGACAATAGGGATGAAGTTGAAGCAGGACCGATGGATGGTAATGAAGGCAAAGTATTTAAATCGGCAATAACTGGAGATACATCATCCATGACCGATGACATTATTGGGTACAACATTCAATGCGTAAACGCCACCGGTGGACTTGTAAAACGCGTTGTTTTTATAGATACCTTGGATGCCGATTATAAATTGATGGATGCAAATTTGACGTATTTCAGTCATCCACATGTGAAACGTTGGAGTGTAGGAAGAGTTTTAGTGGTAGAAATACCAGATGCCAACTTGGCCGATAGGGAAGCTATTCCTTCCAAGAGCACAGCAAGTATTGAGTTTGAACTCGTGCTTTCAAAAAATAGTAAAGGCAAAGTTTTAATGCCCCATGGTACTGTATTAACAAATAGGGCTACCGTAGATTTTGACAACAAGAATTTTGTGTATACCTCAAATATGACTCGCGTATTGGTTCATGATGAAAACACGGCGCAGCGTATTGTAAGATCTTTAGAGGTTAAAGTATACCCCAACCCCAGTTCAGGTATGGTTTATCTTGAGTCGAACTCAGGTCAGGATTTGGGGATGCTAGAAGTGTATCGATTGAATGGACAGAAAGTGTTTACGCAAGAGGCAAATACGAGCCGTACAAGCATGGATTTAAGCCATTTGCCAGGCACGAGTTATTTGTTAAAATCAAATCTAGGAACTCAGATTATTCAGCTAAAGCATTAAGCTTTTTTATGATTTCATCCGTGGAGTGATTCATGCATTTAAAATGTCCTTTTGGACAGGCATCGTAACCCAATTTACTGCAAGGGCGACAGCTCAAATCAGAACCCTTTTCTATGATCATGGCTGGAGCTGCATTCTCTTTTAAGAGAGGATAAAAGCCAAAATCGGGAACCGTATTTCCCCAAATACTCAGGAGGGGTTTGTTTAGGGCTGCAGCAATATGCATAAAGCCGCTGTCGTGGGCAATGACCTTATTGGATTGCTTTACAACATGAGCCGATTCTAAGAGATCCAATTGCCCGCAAAGGTTTACTAATTTGTCACCTGCGATATGTTTGCTGCGCTCCCAATCCTCGGCTCCTCCAATTAAAACTAAGGGACCTGTTATCACAGAGGCAAGTTCCTTTATTTTATCCATGGGTAATCGTTTCGTAGCATAGGTTCCGCCAATGGCAAAAACAGTATACGAAATGGGCAGTGCAATGCTTGATTTTAACGTAAAAGACGGCGGAAAGTGAAAATCCATCCCCAATCCATCGTAAAGTACATTTAACTTGGCTATTGCTTCAAAGTACCGATCAACAATATGCGTACCGGGAAGTTTATTGATTCTAAGGCGAACCAGGAGCCATTTTTGCCAGTTAAGTTTATTATAGGTAAACCATTGAGCCTTCGGAATGGAACGTTTTAAGCGTTTTGTTCGTAGATTTTTGTGTAGATCAATCACATGAGTGTATTCTACCGCTTTAATCTCCTGTGCTAAGGTATCAAAGGAATCATCCAATAGATGTACTTTGTTTAGGTGTGGATTATGCTGAACCAAGGAAGAAAATGCTTTTTTGCTTGCAAAGCCTAAAAAAGCATTGGGATATTTATTTCTTACGCAGCGCACAATGGTTGAGGTTATTACCACATCGCCAATGGAACTAAATCGTAGAAATAAGATTTTCATCTCGGGCAAAGATACATATTCCCGAATATCAGAAATAAGTAATAATAGCGTTGGTGTAAGAGGCGATTATAATTTTGAATGTATCTTTGATTATGAAGTTATTGTTTTCCAGTCTTGCGTCTATCGCAATCCTCTCTTTACTCTCATTTAAAAAGTATACGGCTCCATCTATTGCGGATCATCAGGTGGCGTTTAGCATGGAAGATGAGTCTGCCACAGGATCATTTGCAAACCCTAAGGGAACGGTTGTTTTTGATGAGTCGGATTTGAGTAAAACACACATAGATATTTGCATCAAAGCAAATACAATTCAAACTGGAGATCCAGGTCGGGATAAGCATTTAAAAAACGAGGACTTTTTTGAGGTAGGCAAATACCCTGAGATTCGATTTAAATCGACCTCTACTATTAAGAATGCAGATGGGAGCTATTCCATTAAGGGGGATTTTACGATGAAATCGACAACCAAGTCCGTGGAAATTTCTGCCAGAGTTGTAAATCAAGACGGCCAAAGGTTATTGCTAGGCCAATTGCCCATCAATAGAGTGGATTACAAGGTGGGAATAGCAGATGATGGAGTGGGAACTCTTTTAACGGCTCATTTAAAATACCCCATCCAATAATTTTACAAAAAAAGGGGTTTAAGCCCTCTTCTTTTTTAGGGTTTGAAGTACCTTTGTTTAAAGGTCGGCGCTGATTTGAAAAATCAACATTTTTAAATTACCGGTTAAACCTAATATGCAAAACCAGGCTTTTTTACCTGCTGCAAAGCGGAGATTTTACCTTAGGGTGAGACGTTAGACGGTTGCGTTTTTTAGGAGGCCAAATCCTTATATTTACAGGATTTTTCCAAAAACGTCCGACCTTTTTTATTTGGATGTATCTTTGTTCCATGCGTTTAATTCTATTAACTCTAACCGTTGCAGCCGTTTTTGCTTGCAATACTCAAAAGAAATCGAATGTTCAGCCCTCTTCCATGGTGGAAGAAACCTTGAACGATGCAGATGTTGTAAGTGAGGGTCCCAAACCTATTGCTCCGGATATTGTATTTGGTAGCTTTTGTGGGCATTGCGAAGGCAATTGCGTGAGCTTGTACCGCATAGGGCCTAATGTTTATGATGCACGCGCTGATAAGAGCAACAATTTGATTCGCAAGGGTCTTAAATCAGTAGATTTTTCTATTGGTTTAAGTCAGGGGGAATGTGATGTGGCCAATGAGATTAATGGGATTATTCCTATGGAATTGTTTGATATGAAGAGCCAAGATTTTGGTTGTCCCGATTGCGCAGATCAATGCGGATATTTAGTTCAGATTATTCAGTATAATGGGGAGACACAAACCTTTAGAATTGACACCCAGGTGAGCGCATTGCCGGATTTTTTGCAGGAGTTCCCCGGGCAAATCGAGGCGATTCTAAAAAGATTAAAGACCTCGGATAACTAAATAGGGGCAGAATAATCGTATTTTTGTGACAAGTTCTTTGGGGCCGATCGGATTTGACGGGTTGTTGGATTCGGTGTAAGCATGTAGTGATTTGTATGGTTTCACTTTAATAAAACGATACATCATTTTTAAGAGGCGAAAGTAATTTTGCAATGGCTGCCTAATCCGGAGTGATTAGGTACATTACCATCTGTCTCCACCGGCTCTGTCTGTGCCGTTGGTGAATCGAGACAGTCGACACGCATGGGTATGTTCTTCCGATATCGATTGAGTGGAACATTATTAAGTCGGTAAGGGTAGGGTTAAGGATAGCTTAGTTCCTTGCACTGCTCTATTAAACTAAGCTAAACATGTAGAAAGCGCTTGATGTTCGCTTCTCCGGACGAGGGTTCAATTCCCTCCGGCTCCACAATATAATAAATTGAGTTTATTCAATTTAAACTTAAACCCCCAATAAGAATGGGGGTTTTTTAG
>JAURQA010000101.1 GCA_030836345.1 Bacteroidota bacterium | reverse complement strand
CTGCTATACATACCGATTTTGAAAAAGGATTCATACGAGCAGAAGTTATAGCCTACAATGACTTTATAGAACATAAAAGTGAAGCCGCTTGCCGGAACGTGGGAAAACTAAGGGTAGAAGGTAAGGAATATGTAGTAAGAGATGGAGATTGCATGCATTTTTTATTTAACGTGTAGTTCTGTTACCATCGGGTATTAAGCGCTCAATAATACTTTTTTGTGTATCTTAAAGTCATGAATTTTTCATGGTACTTAGCCTTTTATTGCAACAGTCATTTTAACCTCTTGTGGAAATCAAATAAAAAGAATACATGCAAGTGGAGCATGCCTTTAATCTAAAACCTATGCTGTATTATTGCTTAAGAATTACTACTTTGGTTTTTTAAGGGGTATTTTAGAATAAAAAGTATAATATATGATACGTAAAAGCATTTTAGTATTTGGTTTAATTGTTGGGCTATTTAGCTCTTGCGCAGAGGAAAAAACACCGGGACTTGCAGCTGAGGGGCCGCTTACCTATCAAATCATTCAAATTAGCACATCTCTAGGAGATATGTATGCCTATTTATATAGGGAAACGCCCCTTCACCAATCAAACTTTACTAAATTAGCCAATGAAGGCTTTTTTGATTCTACGGAGTTTCACCGTATTGTTACCAATTTTGTGATCCAAGGAGGCGATCCAAACTCAAAGGATGCAGATAGAAGCAATGACGGAAATGGTAGCCCCGGATATACAGTTCCAGCAGAAATAGATTCTGCTAAGTTTAAGCATAGCTATGGTGCTATAGGGGCCGCTAGATCGGGCAATGCAACGAATCCGCAAAAAGCTTCCAATGGATCTCAGTTTTATATTGTTACCGATCAAAATGGCGAGCCTTTTCTAGACGGAGAATACACCGTATTTGGCGAATTAGTTAAAGGGTGGGATGTAGCTAAAAACATCGAGAAAAAACCAAAGAATGCCAATGGTTTGCCCTTAGATCGAATTCCCATGACAGTAAAAGTCCACCAGTACACGCAAGAGGTTCTAGATGCTATGGATATTGTTATTCCAGAGTATTAATTATTGAGCCGCCCATTTACTGTGAAGACGGTATGTTTTTCCTTGGATTGTATTTCCAAGCTCTGTTGAAGCGAGGCCATAAGTAACCAGGGGTGGCACAAGTGCTATTAGCAGCGATGATATATCCCCATTTATTGCGCCAAGAGTTCCTACAGTTAAATAGAATGCACCAAATGCATAACCAACAATGCCCGAAAAACGAAATAAGCTCCCAATCATAACAATACCGGTTGAGTTGAGTACCTTTATTTTCTTTACCTCATTGATATGGATGTAGCGGATGCCATATTTTTCCGAATAAATACCCATAGAGTCTTTTGAAAATTTAAAAAAGGTGCCTTTCAAATTTCCAGGACTCAAAAATATCCTTACCTTATCGCCTCTTTTAATTTGGACAATCTTGTTGTTATTTGCATTTTTGAGAACTAAGGAATGAGTGGGATTGGCGAGGGCCAACTGTCCCGTATCTATGCTTTGAGCAAAGCTCATTTGCGAGCAATATAGAAACAGCATGAAGAGTAATCTCACGGCTGATTTCTTTATCATATTTCTCATTATTATTTACATATTTCTCATTATTATTTAGCTACTCCAACACTGCGTTTCTCACGAATAACCGTAATCCTCACCTGACCAGGATATCTCATCTCAGTCATGATTCGGTTCGATAGCTCATAGGCCAAAGTGTCTGCATTTTCATCCGTTGTTTTATCACTACCCATAATAATTCGGAGTTCTCTTCCTGCTTGAACCGCAAATGCAGTTTCAACACCTGGGTAACTGAGCGCCATTTGCTCCATTTCTTTAATTCTCTCGATATACTGATCATCTCCTCTTCTTGCTCCTGGACGCGATCCACTAATGGCATCACAGGCTTGCACTACGGGCGATATTAAACAGTTCATTTCAATTTCATCATGATGCGCTCCAACGGCATTAATTACATCGGGATGCTCTCCAAATTTTTCACATAATTTCATCCCAATTAATGCGTGTGGAGTTTCTTCTTCCGTATCTGGCACTTTACCAATATCGTGCAATAAACCAGCTCTTTTGGCAATTTTAACATCCAAGCCCATTTCTGCAGCCATTGTAGCGGATAAGCGAGCCGTTTCTCTACTGTGCTTCAATAGGTTCTGACCAAATGAAGAACGGAAACGCATGCGACCAACATATCTAATGAGTTCAGGGTGCAATCCAGTAATTCCAAGATCTACAACCGTTCGTTCTCCCCATTCTACAATTTCTTCTTCCAGGTTCTTTCGCACCTTTCCAACCACTTCTTCTATACGAGCGGGGTGAACTCTTCCGTCTTTTACCAAACGTTCCAGGGATACCCGAGCTATTTCTCGACGTATGGGATCAAAACAACTCAATACGATGGTTTCTGGGGTATCATCAATTATTATTTCTACACCTGTAGCAGCTTCAAAGGCTTTAATATTCCGGCCTTCTCTACCAATAATACGACCTTTCATATCATCATTTTCCAATGGAAAGGAAGTGACGGTATTATCTATAGCTAATTCAGAAGCGGTTCTTTGGATGGTTTGTAGCACAATTCGCTTAGCCTCTCTGGTGGCTCCAAGTTTAGCTTCTTCTACAATTTTATTTGCCAGCTCTAAACTTTCGTTTTTTGCTTTTTCTCTCACGGCTTCAATCATTTGAGTTTTGGCCTCGTCTGCTGTTAAACCACTAATTTTTTCCAATTGTTGCAATTGGCTATCTCTGGCTTTTTCAATTTCTGCTTGCTTGGCTTTTAATCCTTCTGCTTGTGCTTCAAATCGCGCTTTTTGTGACTTTACTTGCCCTTCTTTAGACTGTAAATCGCGCATGCGGTCATTAAGGGATTGCTCTTTTTGCTTGGCTCTATTTTCTATGTTAGCCATTTCTTGCCTTTGCTTCTGAACAGACCTTTCATGATCGCCCTTCATTTGCATGAAGCGTTCTTTCGCTTCCAAAATGCGGTCTTTTTTAATATTCTCTGCTTTGCGCTTTGCATCCTTAAGAATATTCGATTTTTCTTGCTCCAGTTGTTTTTTCCTAACTATTACAAAGGCTACATAACCAAGTATGAGGCCTAGTGCTATCCCTGAGAGGATGTATATTAAGTATTCCATTTTATGTTTTTTCTATTCTTTTAATTCTCAAATTTGTAAAGAACCGTCGAGAAAAAATAAGATGCTTTAGCTGATATTTAAGAGGGTCTCCAACTCTTCTATCGTTTGGTAAACGTCCTGATTATTATCTTCTTTATGGCGATGCAATTGCACCAAATCCGTAGTATAATCAAGTGCAGTCCAAGCCAATCGGTCTTCAGGTTCGCCTACTTCGTACTGCTTAAAATCGTCCATCCTTTTATTCACCATTCGGGCTGCTAAGCGCACAAATTCCTCGTTTTTACGTGGTACACGCAGTTGTAATTTGCGATTGGCAACGGTAACTTTTACAGGTATTTGCTCCTCGGGGTTCATTAAAAATGGGTTTATATCATTTATCGTCGTTTAGTATATCAATGCACTTATCTATCTCTTTAAGGACCTGATTGATCTTGATTTTTACATCAAAAGTATCTTTGCCCTCCTTTGACAAATTCTTTGCAAGTTTAATCATTTTATTTTGTTCCTTTAGCATGATTGCATCAGATTTCTGCTGATTTAATTCATTCTCAAGGACATTAATTCTATTATTGGCATTGTCTAAATCTCCCTGTAGCCGAATTCTTTCAGCCATTAGCATCTCTACTTTTTGCTTAATTATGTTTAAACGAGATTGAAGATTTTGCACTAGCCCAAAATTAAGTGTTTTTTTACGATTCTGAAATTATTTGCGGATGATTGCTCCTGCTTTTTCAAATTTT
>JAURQA010000100.1 GCA_030836345.1 Bacteroidota bacterium | reverse complement strand
CTTCTGTGGCTATATTGGCAAGTGAGCATAGTAATAACCCCAAAATAATAGGCGTTGAAAGTGCTTTAGCTATGCAAGGAATTGATGTTCGAATATTTGGAAAACCAAGCAGCAGACCAAATAGAAGAATGGCGGTAGTCCTATCTTCTGATAAGGAAAAATCGAGCGAGGAAGTGGTTAGAATGGGTATAGAAGCAGCCAGTAAAATAGAGGTACTTCCGTAAAATTTTAACATTTGACTCTGCAAACCAAATGCATTTGCTCCAAGAGTTCTTAAATTTAAAATACCTAAATCTTATTTCTAAATTCCTTTAAACGAACAAGCATGCGCCTCTGTATACTGGCTTTTAGGTCAATTTCGTCTATGGATCCTTCGATTATTTTTACGAGTGCTTCCTCATGATTTGCCTTTTGCAAACTTTTTAGATTTACATATGCAAAATCAGATTGCATAAGGGCATACATGGTTTTACCCTCCAAATCGGTCATCCAAAACTCTACAATCATTCCATTATCTCTGCATTGAACCATGCAACTATGAATGATTACTTGAGCTCCATGGGGTGCTGGAAGGGCATACTGTATTTGATGAGAAGCAACTACCCAGGCATTGTTGCCTTGATAAAAATTGGACATGGACATGCCGTACCGAATCTTAACATGATCTTCTCGGGCATTGAGGAAGTACTCGACATACTTGGCATTATTTAGATGCCCGGCAGGATCACAATCTGAGAATCGAATGGTGTACTGCGAATGGATAGCTTTACTCACTCGACAAAGATAAGGGTGTAGCCTGTTGTAAAATTGCTAAAGCGCCGTTCAAAATGTAACTTTGACAAATGCGATATTTAATCACCTGTCTATGTATACTATTTAGTCTAAACCTATTGGGTCAAATTAGCATCACTAAAAGTGAGATGCCCAGTGCAAATGATACCATTCGAATCAGTCAGGCTCGAGTTATTGATGTGGGTACGGAAATTGCAAAAAAAGGCTCGAACAGCTGGAATTTTAGTGATCTAACACCTACTTCACAAGATTTAACGAGTTATAAAAGCTCTTTTCAAACGCCTTATGCGTTTTATTTTTTCAATAAAGTTGGGCTTAAAACGGCAGACAGCTTGGGAATAGGCATTGCTCAATTTAAAAATCTTTATACGTTTTACACATCAACCAATGCGGTATACAAAGCAGAGGGACTTGGCTACAGTTATAGCGGCATTCCTTTGGCGGCTAATTATATTGATGATGATGAAATTTATAATTTACCTCTCAATTATGAAGATAGTACAACCAACACTTTTGATTTTAAATTTGCTTTGCCTATAGGTAACTTATTTAGTGTAAAACAAACTGGAACCAGAACCAATGAAGTTGATGGATACGGGAGTATAACTACTCCATATAAAACATATCCAAATGCACTTCGCGTAAAAACAACGATTAAAGGGCTTGACTCTTTTATTACGCAGTTTGTAAGTCTTGGGTTCCCTCGAAACCAAGTCATCTATAAATGGCTTAGTAAAGGAGAAAAGGTACCTGTTTTGGAAATTATAGGGAATGAAGTGGGAAGTAGATTTACTGCCACTCAAATTAACTTTAGAGATCAATACCGAAAATTGTCAAGCTCTAGATTCCTGAAAAGTAATTTCTCCGTAAATAGCACTGCGGGTCAAGTAGATGTAGATACCTTTTCATTTACCAACCTAACCACTCCCATAGCAGGAAACAGCACATGGAGCATATCGCCCAACACATTTCAATTTGTAAATGGAAGCAATGCAAATAGCGGAAATCCACAAGTTATTTTCGGGAAAACTGGCACCTATTCTGTTAGCTTAACTTCTGCAATAGGACCTACTAGTGACGATACCACTGCAACTGATTTAATTACCATTGGAACGAACGGACAGCAAGATATATCTGCAAGTCAAGGCTTATTTCCAAACCCTAATCGTGGGGTATTTTACCTTACAAATGGCCTTTGGACCGTTTTAAAGGTAGTGGGTACTAATGGGCAAGAGGTTGCTTTTAAGCAGGATGGGAAAAAAGTAGATTTAAAGAATATTTCCAATGGCTCCTATGTGGTTATGATGCTTAACTCAGCTGGTCATATGAAATCGGGCATGATTTATATAAACAAATAACACGTCGTCTATGGAGGGCACCATTTGGCCTATTGCAATGGCATTTAGAATTTGAGATTTGGGCTGCACCTATTTTCTATATCATTAAATAATAGCCTCAAATACAGCCTCTTTAACGCAAAAAAAGCCCTCTGATATACAGAGGGCTTTTTTATTTATTCAAATTCTTTTCGTATTACTTTACAAAAACCTTCACTGTTTCTGATGCATTATTCATGGTTACACGAACAAAATAAGTACCTGAAGTAAAGTTTTTGGTATTTAGTTTAATTTCAGACCCACCTGCATTCACATTGTCTTTACGACTCATTACGTTCCGTCCAGAAATATTAAACACATCCAATGTGGCTTTACCTGATTTTTTGCTATTTATTGAAATATTGGTGTAGCTGCTCGCTGGGTTTGGATATACGGACAAACTCACCACATCCTTTTCTATTTTCTTGGTACTAGAAGTTAGAGAAGTACTCTTATAAAAACCTCTACCGTGTGTTCCAATATATAATTGGAGTCCTTGCCATGATTTCCACTCGTATCCTCTAATTTCCCAAACTGGAACTCTAGCCATACCATCATTGACCTCTTCGTAATTTACTCCACCATTCTCTGTTGCCCACATACCAAAATCGGTAGCTAATATAATTCTGTTGGCATCATCTGGATCAATTACTGCATCGTACACGGGTACATTAATAAAATCTCCGGTAATATTTTTCCATATAGGAACAGCATCCAAGGAGTTTTTTGTCTCAAATATAAAAGATACATTTCCATATCCACCGCAGGTAATTACTACGTGATTTGGATCGGCCTGATTCACATTTACACTCGTTATAGTTCTCGAGGAAAATAATGAGGCAGTAATGTCAGTTTTTGTGAATGCTGTTGGGATATCATTAAATGTAGGATTTGCTGCAACGGTTAAATCCGCTGATTGAATGTTATCTAATCGATACACCTTTCCTCGTTTAACGAAAAAGAGATGATCACCATCTGAAGTCATATCCATTTCGAAAATTCGTCCAATACCTAAATTTGACGCTGCCTTAAACCAGATAGGATCGTTCACAAAATCCGTTGGGTTTGTAGCAAGCCATATTTCATTGTCCTTAGCTAAAAACAACAAACTAGATGAATCTACAGGGCTCTCCCACAAGGTGTATGTCGTATTAAAATCTGTCTGGATTCCCTCTGGAGATCGTTGATCCCAGAATGTAGACATGGTTTGTCCCCCATTACTTGAACGGGCTACTGTTCCGTAATAGGTACTTGCAAATACAATAGCTGGATCATATTTGGAGAACTCTGAATCAAATCCATCTCCTGAATAAATGGGGTGAGATGTTTTTGTAGGCTCACCATTAAAGGTATTTCCATTCCCATTAATAATCATTGAACCATTATCTTGGGTTCCTCCTGCAACATGGCCTAAATAATTCGCTGCCACATTATAAAACTGCGTAGTTATGAAGTTTTTATTGGCTGGTTGCCATTGAGTATAATTCGAGGATCGGTATATACCACCATCCGTACCCACATACATCATTTTACCACCATTTCTTCTATCCCATTGGATAATGTGCTTGTCCGCGTGAATATAGTTCGTATTCCAAGGCAAGTTAGATGTTGAGGCTGTTGCTGCATAACCGTTAATTGGATCCCATTGCGCAAGAATTACACCACCCATATAAATATGATCTTTATCAAAAGGATCAACTCCGATAACATTATCGTAGTTTCCTTGGGTATTATCTCCAAAAATATTGTTGATTGGATTGGTCGTAGAAGTAGGAGTGATAATTTTATCCCAATTTACGCCTCCATCTTTTGTTCTCCAGACCCCTGCAAAACTGCTATTATTGTCAGCTCCGCAAAGGTATACATAATCTGGATCTTGTTCTGAGTATGCCATTGAAACTCGGCCTCCTGAATTTGATACATCATATCGAACAATTTCAAAATTTGCTCCGTTTTTGTCTGATTTACGCACAAGTCCGTTTCCCTGAGCTACCCAAATTGTTCCGTCCTCTTGAACCATAACCTCGGTTGCAGCACCTGCTACGATTCGTGTATTCATGGTTCCTCCATTCGTAAATTTAAATAAACCAGACGTGGATGCAACATAAAACTCATCCTTATTTGGATGCGCTTCTAGATCATTACATGCTCTAAAATTGGCATTATTCGTATTATTGATTCTTTCAAATGAAGTTCCACTGCGGTCCGTGGCTTTATAAACTCCGTCTCCTAAAAAAGCTGGACTCCCTGATTTGTTTCCTCCTCCGTTTACAAAACCACCCTCACCAGTACAATAAAAAATTGTTCCATCACTGGTTTGATCGGATCCTGTTACATGCTGATTTTGAGATGATCCTGTAACTGGAACCCAACTCTTTCCACCGGTGTTTGATTTCCATAAACCACCACTCACTCCACCCATCCACATATTCTGCAGCGAGTCTTTGTCAAAAGTCAAGGTACGCGTTCGGCCACCTACGTTATCGGGTCCTAAATTATTCCAAACAATGCTTTTAGATAATCGACGGCTCAGTCTCGCTTTTGCATCAGCTTTAGCAACAGCTGCATCCACCCATTCCTTCTCAATGGTTCCTGTGGTTTCATTTAACCTCATGCTGTACATAGATTCTTTTGCACCACGGATGAGTTCTTCTCTTCCCTCATTATCCGCCTGCTGCAAATCCATTGCACGTGTTCTAAAATCCCAATCAGATACAAAGCTACCGGACGCTATTAGTCCAGCTGCAAAGCTTGTCAATTTTATGGTTTTTAATATATTCATTTTTTTATTTTTTACTGAGTTGTACAAAGTAAAATTTTAATGCGCAAAAAACCTACTTCTAAGCGTACTTTTTATGTCAAAGTACCATTTATTGAAGTCACATTTTGAACAAAATGTTTCAATGCAATGATTTATTTCTTACAAAACGTGCTTTTCAGCATGATAACTTGAGCGAACCATGGGTCCACTTTCTACATATTTGAAGCCCATTTTTAGGCCCAGAGACTCCCAATGTTTAAATTTATCGGGATGCACGTAGTTTTTGACGGGTAAATGCAATTTTGTGGGCTGCAAATATTGCCCTAAAGTTAAAACATCACAGCCATGATTATTTAAATCTACCATAAGCTGCTCTACTTCTTCGTCCGTTTCTCCACAACCCAACATGGCTCCACTCTTGGTGCGAAGTCCATATTCTTTGGTCCTCGCTATCTGCTCTAAACTGCGCTGATACTTTGCTTGGGGACGAACTATTCTGTAGAGACTTTCTACCGTTTCCATATTGTGGCTCACCACTTCTGGTCTTTGCTCTAGCACTTGATATAAATTATCCCATTCTGCCTTAAAATCTGGAATAAGCACTTCCAGCGTAGTTGTGGGACTGCTCTTTTTAACTTCTTTTATTGTATTTGCCCAAACGGTCGCTCCTTTATCTTTTAACTCATCGCGGTTCACACTGGTAATTACACAGTGCTTTACTCCCATTAGTGTAACTGCCTCGGCAATTCGCTGCGGCTCATCAAGATCATACTCGCCGGGTCTACCGGTTGCAACGGCACAAAAGCTGCAAGAACGTGTGCACACATTCCCCAAAATCATAAAGGTAGCTGTACCTGCTCCCCAGCATTCGCCCATATTGGGACACTTACCATCTTCACAAATAGTGTGAAGTTTATTTTCCTTCACAATATTTTTGACCTTTTTGTAATTTTCACCCGTGGGTAGGTCAATCTTTAACCAATTTGGCTTTCCAATGCCTTTTGGTTTTTTTTCTTTTATTGGTTGATCTAACACGGATGTTTCAAATTATTTGCTTAGCGCAAAATTAATATAAAAAGAAGAATACATCTGTCGGTTTAATGTTTCATCGAAATAAATAGACAAAGTTTTTTGAGGATAGTATTCAAACCGAGCTCCTACTCCCACCGATCGACTCCCACCACTGCTATTTATAACATTAAAATCAACCCCAAATCTAGCGGATAGCCCTAATCTCAAATTTCCTTTATACAAATCATTGGTAAAACTGGCCTTTTCAGCAATAAATTCTTGACTATGGATTGCTGGATTGTATTTAACCTCGTCCAACTGGGACTTTTGACTAAAACTATCGAAAGTAAAGTAATTAATGTATACCGGCCAAACATATGATATAGACGGCCCCATGGATACTTTTAGCACGGGCACCACTCCACTGGCATCCAACTTACCTAACATTATCGTTTTGCCAAACAAGGGCTTAATGGACCAGGCATGCGCAATTTTTTCAAATTTATAAAAACCTCTTTGACCGGACAAATTTGGGTTAATAACGGAAATTTCTGATGGGTTTATTAGGTTCCCTAACTCCGTATTTAAATGATATCCTTTGAAAACAGAACTGGTTTTAAGAACAGGGCATTCATAATGAAAGCCGAGTCCAAAACGGGTAAAACCAAATCCAAATTTGGCATTTGTACGTAAAGAAAAATCTTGAGCCAAGGCAGATCCCATCGAAAATATAAAAAAAACAAGTGACCAAAACCTCCTCATTGATACCTCAAAGATAGCTACGGAATACATAAAATAACTGGATTCATAAGCCCCACTTTTTACCACCACCTAAAAATTGTTTAAAATACAGGAATAATGCCGTAATATTGCAGCATAAAGTAAAATTCGAATAAAGCTATTATGCCAAATGCCAGTGCTTTTATTCCATATGTGGATAATAAGTGATTAAAAATGGGAAAAAATGGTAGAAAGTGGAGACTCTAGAATTTTTCTTTGTGATGTGAAATTTTATTTCTCAGATGTCAGGACTAATAGGAGAATTCGAATGCAAGCTAGACAGCAAAGGCAGATTGTCTTTGCCCAGCAAGCTGCGCGTTCAATTGCCTGAAAGTGCTGGCAACACCTTGGTTTTAAATCGAGGGTTTGAGAAATGTCTCGTTCTTTACACTAAGGAGGATTGGTTGAATGAAACCACTAAGCTAAATGAAGTAGATGACTTCATGAGTCCGGAAATAAGACGTTTTAAACGTGTATTTACGAATGGTGCAAATTTGATTCAGATTGATTCAGCAATGAGAGTTCTAATTCCAAAAAAACTTTTGGAATATGCTCAGCTTGAATCAGAGGTTGTGTTGAGTGCCTACAATAATAAAGTAGAGTTATGGAGCAAATCAAATTATGAAAATGAATTGTCTATTGAAGCAGATGATTTAAGTAGTTTGGCTCAGCACTTTTACGCGCAACAATCTAAAAATAGCAGTAAGGAAGACTAAAATAAAATTTCGCATGACAAAGAGAGAGTCACGTGGAATACGTTAGCAACTATCATACACCCGTCCTATTAAAGGAAAGCATTGAAGCACTTCAGATCAAGCCCAATGGGACTTATGTGGATTGCACTTTCGGTGGAGGTGGCCACTCGCAACTCATACTAAAACACCTTTCTAAAGACGGTCGCTTGATTGCCTTTGATCAGGATGAACACGCCCTAGAGAATACATTGGATGATGATAGACTCACTTTAGTGCATCATAATTTCAAATACCTTAGTCAGTTTTTAAATTATCACAAGGCAAGTCCGGCCGACGGAATATTGGCTGACTTAGGCATATCTAGCGCTCAAATTAATGAGGCGGACAGAGGATTTGCCCACAAATACAATGCTCAATTAGATATGAGAATGAGCAAAGGCATTCAACTCAGCGCGAAGGATATCATCAATACCTATGACACCCAAAGCCTGATTAATGTTTTTAGAAATTATGGGGAAGTAAAAAGTGCATTTAAGGCGGCAAATGCCATTGTTGCAGCTCGCAAATCTGGGACAATAGCAACTACGAATGAGTTAAATTCAGCATTGCTTAATGCTACGAATGAATTTTCCTTAGCCAAGAACTTAAGCAGAGTATATCAAAGCCTTCGAATTGAGGTAAATGGAGAAATGGACGTTCTAAAAGACCTTTTATCGTCCACCGCTCAAAACATTACCAAAGGCGGCGTCCTTGTAGTCATTTCTTACCACAGTCTTGAAGATCGATTAGTGAAACAGTTTATACAGAATGGATCTTTTTCAAAAAATCAAACCAAGGATTTTTATGGAAATATCGATCGCCCCTTTGATCCTTTAGGAAAGATGATCATTCCGAGCAAGGAGGAAATTGAAGTGAACAGCCGCGCAAGAAGCGCCAAAATGAGAATAGCCATCCGAAATTGAAAGCAGAAAATAACATAGAAACAAAGGCGGAAGAAATGAACCACTCTCGCACTGAAGATCGAAAGATTAATTGGGGTTGGATGCGATTTGGCTTCTTTGTCTTTGGAGCTCTACTACTCTATATCTTCAACTCTAATCACACGACAAAAGCTTTAAAAGAAAAAAACAAATTGAGTAATGAGCTAAAGGAGCTTAACGCCGAAAAGGTATTCCTTGAAAGCCAAGTAACTAATGCATCTAAACAAACGGAAGTAGCAAAAAAACTCGAAGGAACTGGAGTATCGCCTCTAAAAAACCCACCTATTAAAATTGAAAAAGAAGAAGCAAAATAACAAGGTGAATACCCGCAAGGCTATTTTAATGAGATCCTATGTTGTATTTGGAGTTGCATTTCTTTTTGCGCTTTGGATAATGATTAGCAGTGCCAGACTTCAAATGGGAATTGACAATGAATTTGGCGCACTGTTAAAAAAGAAAAACACACGAATCTCTGATATCAAAGCAATGCGCGGCAATATCTACGCCGAAGGAGAACGCTTATTGGCTACTACTACATCCAAATATACACTAATTGTTGATGCTATAGCAGATGGACTTACCGATGAGTTGTTTGATAAAAGCATCCAACCCTTAAGTATTAAAATGGCTCAGCATTTTAAAAAGAGAGATACTGAAGAATGGTTGAGCTACTTCAAAATGTTGCG
>JAURQA010000099.1 GCA_030836345.1 Bacteroidota bacterium | reverse complement strand
TTAGTTTAGGTGACGCAGGAATGGCTACTTTGCAGTTTGACAAGCCAATTTACAATGGTCCCTCCTGGGATTTTGCTGTTTTCGAAAATGCGTTTAGCGATTATTTTTTGGAATTGGCTTTTGTAGAAGTCAGCAGCGATGGAATAACCTTTGTTCGCTTTCCGGCCACCTGTAACCAATCAGACAGCTTACAAAACGGACCTTTCGACGAAACGGGGCGGCCAGACCTTATTAATAATTTAGCGGGTAAATACAGAGGCGGCTATGGAACGCCTTTTGACTTGGAGGAATTGAAAGATTCCACAGGCCTAAATATTTCTAGAATAACCCATGTGCGTATTATTGATTGTGTAGGATCCGTCTCTGGTTCATTTGCGAGTTACGATCAGAACGGAAATGCGATCAATGACCCATTCCCCACTCCCTTTAGCAGTGGTGGCTTCGATTTAGATGCCGTTGGAGTAATTCATACAACAGCCAGCACCAATGAGCCGCTTAGCCAGAACCAACTATGGCCTAATCCAGCACAAAATACGTTGCACTTTTCCAAACCCATTTCGCAATTGGAAATTTTTAGCAGTTCTGGGCAAGCCGTCTTCCTTAGCACAAAACAGGGACAGCAGTACTCTATATCCTCCCTTAAAAACGGTGTTTATATGTATAAAATACATGAAAACGGGCACAGCCGCTCCGGAAAACTGATCATTCAACGCTAGTAAATCCCTATTTCCTAATTCCCTCTAAATTCTACATCTTTGCATCCATGAAAAAGATCATCCCTTTCCTATTGGGAATAGGTATACTATCGGCTTGCTCTAAGCCATCCCCCGTTCTTAAGAACCACTCCTATAGCAATTATGAAGAGGTTAGCTTAAAACACATGGATCTTCATTTAAAGGCAGATTTCGAAAAGAAAATACTGGATGGTTTTGTACTGCTTGACATTACCAATAAAAGTAAGTCGGACGTCCTTGTTTTGGACAGCCGTCAATTGCTTATTAAAGAAGTTTCTGTGGATGGGAAAAAGGTAGCATTTATCCTTTCCAAGGAGCATGAGGTATTTGGATCATCTCTCCAAATACCCATAGAGGACGAATCTAAGCAGGTAAAAGTAACGTATCAAACCACTCCAAAATCTGCTGCTTTGCAGTGGTTAAGCAAGGAGCAAACCAATGATAAAACAGATGAATTCCTGTTTAGTCAAAGCCAAGCGGTATTGGCCCGAACTTGGATTCCGTTAATGGATGCGCCTGCCGTGCGTTTTACCTATAATGCTACTATAGAAGTTCCAAATCATCTCATGGCTCTCATGAGTGCGGTTAATCCTCAGCAAAAAAACGAGGAGGGGCTGTATCATTTTAAACAAGAAAAACCCATTCCCTCCTATTTAATGGCTTTAGCCATTGGTAATTTAACTTTTAAAAGCACCGGTCGTAACAGCGGTGTGTATGCGGAGCCGGGCATGATGGAAAGCTGCTTTTGGGAACTGAAGGATATGCAAAAAATGATTGATGAAGCAGAAAAACTTTATGGTTCCTATGTGTGGAACAGATACGATGTATTGGTGCTTCCCCCAAGTTTTCCTTTTGGCGGAATGGAAAACCCAGAACTCACCTTTGCTACACCCACCATTATTGCGGGAGATCGCAGTTTAGTTAGCCTTATTGCGCATGAACTGGCACATAGCTGGAGCGGAAACTTGGTTACCAATAGAACCTGGGATGACTTTTGGTTAAATGAAGGCTTTACGGTGTACTTTGAACAGCGCATTATGGAGGCGGTATACGGAAAAGAATATGAGGAAATGCTCACCGTAAATGGGTATGGCGAATTGCAATTAACCCTGAAGGAACTGGGCAAAACAGCGCCAGAGGATACCAAGTTAAAACTCAGGCTTAACGAGCGAAATCCCGATGATGGCTTAACGGATATTGCCTATGAAAAAGGTCGTTTCTTTTTACAAACATTGGAACGGACGGTTGGCAGAGAGCAGTGGGATATATTTTTACGCAGGTATTTTATGGAACATGCATTTAAAACCATGACCACAGAGGAGTTTATAAGCTATTTAAACAAAGAACTTATAGGCAATAACCCGGAGTGGGAGCAGAATGCGCAAGTAAATGAATGGATTTACGGAACAGGAATGCCCAGCAATTTTGTGAAACCCAATAGTGCCGCATTTGATCGATTGGATGGCGAACTATCTGCCTACAAGACAAGTAAAGATCCGGGATCCTTTAAAACCGACGATTATAGCACACATCACTGGCTTTATATATTGAGGCATTTGCCTGCCCTAAGCAGCTCCGATGTAAAAGCCTTGGATGCTGCCTTTGATTTCAACCAAATAAAAAATAGCGAAATCCTATGCGATTGGTTTCAGCTAAGCATTGCTTATAATTATACGGAATCTTACGGACCCATGCGCAGCTTCCTAAACCGTGTGGGTCGCAGAAAATTCTTAACTCCCATCTATCGCAGCATGAAAAACAAAGGACCTTCAGGCTTAGAAATGGCCAGAAATATTTACGCAGAGGCTAAAAAGGGCTACCATACGGTGGCTATTGAAACCTTGGACGAATTATTAAAATAATATGCAAACCTTCGCTTCTCCGCTAGAAAAAGTACAACTGCCGGGCTGCGATGTGCCTATTTTTATTAAGCGCGACGATTTGCTTCACCCCATTGCATCCGGGAACAAATGGAGAAAATTAAAATACCTTATTCAAGATTTAAGGGAGCAAGGCTATCAAGAGCTGGCTACTTTTGGTGGAGCCTACAGCAATCATATGATTGCAACGGCCTGCGCTGGAGCAAGCCTAGGCATAAAAACGCATGGTTTTGTGCGCGGTCATGAACCCATGGATAGCCATTATTTAGGCCTAGCTCATATGCATGGCATGAATATAATACAGGTAAATAGAGCGGATTACAAGGACAAGCAGCGGCTATTTGATGCGCATTTTGATGCAGATAAAGTATACTTTGTAGACGAGGGCGGCAAAAGCCCAAAAGCCTGGAGAGGCGTTTCTGAAATCATTGATGAAATAGAACTCCCTATTTATAGCCTAGTGCATGCATCGGCCACAGGGACCACGGCTAAGGGCTTATCTTTAGGAATAGAGAAATCTGGCAAATCCATTGATTTGCACTCCATTGCGGTGCTTCAAAACAAGGAGGAGCAAGAGGCTTACCTCCTTAAGTCAGGCGCCACCTTACACGTTAATTATACTTTTGATGGATACGCAAAAACCACGGCTGAATTGCTCCATTTTTGCAAGGAATTCACTTCTAAAACAGGCGTATTAATCGATCCCATCTATACAGGAAAGGCGCTTTTTGGACTAAGGGATTTGTTGAATTCTGAGATATTTGAGCCAAAAAAACCCGTGGTTTTTTTACATACGGGCGGCATGCTGGGTGTATTAAGCAAAAGCATGATGAACAAGATGGTTCCGCCGGGAACCTAAAAGCTAGGTTTTCTTTAACACCCAAAATACATTGGTGGGTGCCAAATTATCGATCATATTTTTTCGATGATAGACCAGCCTAAATGAAAAAATAGCAGATAAGAATTTATCTAAGCGGGCAAACCAAGCCTTATCAAACTGCTTCACCCCTACTATTTTAAGTATTCTTGATGAAAAGGGAGAAAAACAAAAGGATTTTGAGGTAATTTTTAAACTGTTTTTAGCAATAAACCCTTTCATCAAATCAAAGGGAATTCCTCTCTCGCGAGTGGTTAATCCTGCTCTTGGGTTTCTCCAATCGCCCATGCTAATAATGGGCTCTCTCAATAAGAGGTACCCATCGGGCTTAAGCACTCGGGCCATTTCGCTAATGACATGCTCTACGTTAGGAATGTGATGTAAGGTACCAAAGGATGTAATAACATCAAAGGAATCATTCTCGAATGGCATATCTCCCTGGATGCTTGGCTTAATAAAATTGATGGGCTTTCCCATGAAATGGTCCACCACAAACTGCTCAGAAGGGTCCAATATAGTGATTTGCTTAATGGAATCAATGATAGGCCTAAACTCGTCTCCATAAGCCGATCCCAATCCTAAAACCGAAATATCAGAACCTACTTTGTGCTTAACAGAGTTAAACCCATTAATGAGGTTGTAGTTTTCGTAACTGTAGGAGTAGTTCTCTTTATCGCCTGAACCCAAGTTGGCATAAGCTTCTTCCTCATCCTTATACCATGCTTCAATTTCTTCTAGTGAGAAATTATTGCCGTATAATTCGGAGCCAGAAAAGTATTTTTCCATCCTTTCAAAAGTACAACTCTTCTGAAACATAATGCAAACCAGAAATTTTATTTAAGAACCTAATCCCGTTCCGCTTCAATCAAGGGAAATGTTAAAAACAGGAAGGTGCTACTGCAGGAACAGCTTTACTTGAATATTTTACCTAATCCACCAAACATGCCACCCATTTTACCCAGCATGCCCAACATTCCACTATCCAAGCCCATAAAGGCCATTACGCCTGCCATATCCTTGGCAAAACCACCTGCTTCAAATTTATCTTTAAGCCCTTCAAAAGCCGTGTAAAGTGCTTTTTGAGCCAGCAATTCCTTGCGTTCTTTATCCCAATTTAAGGCATAATAACTTTGCACGCATTTTTGCATAAGCGCTTGGTAATATTCGCTTTCCATCATGGCATCACCGCCTTCACTCACAAGTTCCTTTAACTCACTTACCTTTCCGCTCATAAGCAGGCCCTGCAAATAACCCATGGCACTCTGTGTCGTTAAATCAAAATGAGCATCACTTTGGCTATTGTCAAAACCAAACTCAAAGCCATGGCGTTTGTGAAAATCGCCTTTAATATCGTCTAAATATTCCTGTATCTTCATTCTAAACCTTTTACTTGCCTTTCCCTTGCGCAAAGATAAGTCAGTCCTATGAAATGAATGGAGCCTTTATTTCGAGCACATAAAATGAATGAAAGCATTAAATTTGTAGACAGAATATACGACATGAATGTGAACCTCAATCTAATAAAACCCATCGTTTTCGCATTTATTTTAGGAGGCATTTTAGATTTAAACGCGCAGGCAGTTAAACTTGTTGGAGGCCTTTCTAATCCTACAGATATGGCTATCGATGGCAATACCATGTATATTTCCGATTACAAAACAGGGAAAATACATCGCTTTAAGCTGGGCATCCCCAATCCCATACTTACTCCGGTGGCCTCAGGCTTTGGAGGGCCTTTTGGCATGGCCATAAAAGGGAGTGAGCTTTTTGTTGCGGAGTACGACTCCAGTCAAATATCCAAGATTAATCTTAAGCAAAGCAAACCCATTAAACAAAAAGTACTTGAGGTGCAAGGCGTTTCCGATTTGGAATTTATTGGCGACACTTTGTTTGCAGTAAATTTTGATTTTAACCGCATTGAGTATGTGCTAGACCTGGAACTAAACCCAAGCTTAAATACCTATGCCAATGCAAATGGCCCCTTTCGCTTATTGGTAAAAGAT
>JAURQA010000098.1 GCA_030836345.1 Bacteroidota bacterium | reverse complement strand
TTTTTCAAATTTTTCTATAAGGGTGTTCATAATGGCGTCCACTTCTTCATTTTGAAGCGTTTTAGATTCATGCTGAAAGATGAAGGAAATGGCTATGCTTTGTTCTCCTGCTGCCAATGGTTTTCCCTCATATATATCAAACACATGATAGGTCTTAAGCAAGGGCCCCGCCTGTTTCATTACTTTTTTCCATTGGCTAAATGGGTTGGATTTTTGCACGACTAAACTGAGGTCTCTGGCAACAGACGGAAATTTAGGTGTAGATTTGACTTTAACACCCTTTGTTTTAGTAGAAAGTAGCTTAGCTATATTGAGCTGAGCCCAATACACGTTTTGCTCCAAGCCATATTTTTTATTTTCCTCTGTGCTGCTTTTTCCAAGAAGGATGTATTTTTCTTTCCAAGGTTTCCCAATGGAGTCGAGCAACCGTTGTACATTGGATTTTATAAAGTAGCTGTCTGAATCTCTTTGTGCTTCTTCCCAACCGGGATGGGTTTGCTTGCCCATAGAAGCAATAAGTAAATGCTGATCTTCTGTTGTATCAGAACCCGTCTTTTTATAGGTGTTTCCCAATTCAAAAAAATGGGTAAAATTATTTTGTCGGTTTTGATTGTACGCCATGGTTTTAAGCATACTCGGTTGAAGGGTCAAGCGCATCACTCCCATATCCGTACTTAGGGGGTTGCTAATTTCAACCAGTTGTTCTTTTTCGGATGGGTCAAAGTCAGCGGCACTCACTAAGCTGTTTGTACTTATTTCCATAAAGCCTTGAGCAGCTAAATACTCACGAATTTTATTTTCATATTTTCGTTTCTGTGCACCTGTAAAAATAGGCATGCTTAGTTTAAGCTGATCTGGCATTGGAATATTATCGAAGCCATAAATGCGAAGCACCTCTTCCACAATATCAACCGCATGCAAACAGTCCGTTCGCCAAGAGGGCACAGCTACCGTCCAGGAGGTCCCATTATCAGAGATATCAAACCCTAAACTGAATAGTATTTGCTTCATGCGATCTACAGGAATGTCAGCACCAGCCATTTTATTAATGTATGCAGGACTTATTTCTATGCTTTTTTCAGGAATCGAATCGCCCTTGGCTGCAAAGCTTCCAGTTACTTTTCCATTCGCATATTTTTCAAATAAACCCAGTGTTTTTGTTAAGGCATGCAGCCCTAATTTGGCATCAACACCCCGCTCAAAACGGTAACTAGAGTCGGTACTTATAAAATGACTTTTTGCTGTTTTTCGCACTACAGCAGCATTGAAATGAGCACATTCCAAAACTATCTTTTTCGAATGCTCATCTATGGCTGAGTTTTTCCCACCCATAACTCCCGCCAAGGCAAGCGGACTATTTTCATCGGCAATAATTAAATTCTCCGGCTTTAGCTTAATATTCTTATCCTCAAGAGTGGTTAGTTCCTCACCTGGGGCTGCACGGCGAACTGAAATGGAACGTCCTATTTTTTCTGCATCAAAAGCATGTAAGGGCTGGCCCATATCATGCAAAATGTAATTAGTGATATCTACCGCTGCATTTTTTGGTTCAACGCCTATAGATTTTAAACGGTTTTGTATCCACTCAGGAGATGCGCCGTTTTCAATGTCCATTTCAATGACTATGTAGGAGCTACAGGCTTTTAAATCAGCTATATTTACCTTTACTGCAGCATTGTTCTGAACATGATACTTTTTAGGAAAATCTTCTACAGATGTTTCATAAAGAGCTGCAACATCTCTGGCAGTGCCTAAATGCGATGCCGCATCCCCTCGATTGGCAGTTAAACCAATTTCAAGAATCTCGGTTTGGACATTATCATAAAGTTTGGATAGTGACGTTCCAACCACAGAATCCTGAGGTAATAGAATAATCCCATCATGCCCTTTGCCTAATCCAATCTCATCTTCGGCGCATAACATTCCATTGCTTTCTTCTCCTCTTATTTTTGATTTTTTGATGGCAAACTGCTCTCCATTGGATAGGGTTATGGTGCAACCAATTTTTGCTAAAACTACCTTTTGACCTTCGGCTACATTAGGAGCGCCACAAACTACTTGCAAGATCTCTGTTCCGGTGTTTACCAGAGTAAGGTTTAATTTGTCCGCATTGGGATGCTTCCATTTTTTGGTAACCTCTGCAACCACTAAGTTTTCGAAGTCGGCCGTGTACTTAGACCACTTTTCTAAATGTTCTACTTCCAAGCCTTTTACGGATAATTCATCCGAAACCTCTTGCGCAGATTTATCTGTTTTAACCCAATCTTTTAGCCAATCGAAAGCAATGTTCATGCGCTGCAAATTTAGGTTGGATTTGCGAGAGGAACAACGAGAAGTAAGGAGGAGCTATCCACTTCATTATTTCCTTGTGAATGGGGGGTTGTACGGTATGTTTTTTTTTAGCATAGGTAAATCTAAAATGCACAAAAAAAACCCCCAAGCAAAAGCGTGGGGGTTTAGCTATAATTTTAGATAAATTATCTGCGATTATCTCTCCGATTACCACCTCTTCGGTCGTTTCCTTTTCGGTCGCCACGATCTGGACGAGGTTTACGCTCTGGCTCAACCCACCCTTCTGGTTTTTCCATAAGGGCCTTCATGCTCAAACGCAATTTTCCGCTTCGCTTGTCCACCTCTAACAATTTAACCGTTACTTCTTGGCCTTCTTCAAAAACGCCATCCATTTTTTCTACCCTTTCGTAGCTAATTTCACTGATGTGAAGTAAGCCTTCTTTTCCAGGTAAAATTTCTACAAAAGCACCAAAGTCCATGATGTTTTTTACTTTACCCGTATAGGTTTCTCCAACCTCAGGCTCGGTAATAATATTTTTAATGGTCTCTAAGGCTGCCTCCATGGCAGGGCCGTCATTACTCATGATTTCTACATGTCCTTTGCCATCGATCTCCTCTATAGAGATGGTAGCTCCAGTTTTTGCTTGAATTTCTTGAATAACTTTACCCCCTGGGCCTATAATTGCACCAATGTAATCTTTATCAACGATTACTTTTTCTATTCTTGGAGTATGTGCTTTAAGATCTGTGTTATGTGTGGTAATGGTTTTGGCCATTTCACCCAATACATGCAAACGACCGTCTCTGGCCTGAGCTAAGGCTTCTTCAACTAAGCTCCACTGCAATCCGTCAATTTTAATGTCCATTTGGCAAGCAGTAATTCCATCTGTGGTTCCTACTACTTTAAAATCCATATCACCTAAATGATCCTCATCACCTAAAATATCAGTAAGAACTACGTGTTTTCCTGTTTCACTATCGCTAATAAGCCCCATCGCAATTCCACCCACTGGTTTTTTAATAGCAATACCGGCATCCATGAGTGCCATAGAACCACCACATACCGTAGCCATAGAACTACTTCCATTGCTTTCCAATACATCGGAAACGATACGGATTACATATGCTTCTTCATCGCTGAGCATTTTCTTTAAACCTCTCGCAGCTAATGCACCGTGTCCAACTTCTCTTCGGCCTGGGCCTCTATTTGGTCTTGCTTCTCCCACACTAAAGGCAGGAAAGTTATAATGCAACATAAAACGGCTGTGTCCGTATACCATTGGGGCATCCAATAATTGGGCATCCATTTTAGAACCAAGAGTTACTGTACATAGAGCTTGTGTTTCTCCACGAGTAAATACTGCACTACCGTGAGCAGCAGGCAAATAATCTACCTCTGTAGAAATTGGTCTAACTTGTGTGGTAGATCTACCGTCTAAACGAACGCCGGTGTCAAGAACTAAGCCACGCATTGCGTTATACTGTGCTTCTTTGAAGTACTTTTTAGATAAAGATTTTTTCAAAGATGCATCTTCGTCTTCTTCAAACTGAGCAACGAACTCTTCCAATATTAAACCAAAAGCTTCGCCTCTTTCTTTTTTCGCTTTAGGTGTTTTGCATACTTCCGCACATTTATCTGTAAGTTCATTTAATACTCTTTGACGTAAATCTTCATCGTTTTCCTCATGGTTGTACTCACGTGCCGGCTTGCGGCCTCCCATTTGATCAACCAAGGCAATTTGAGCTTGACATTGTTTTTTTATGATTTCATGGCCAAACTTTAAGGCTTCCAAGAAATCTGCCTCAGAGCACTCGTCCATTTCACCTTCAACCATATTCAAATCCTTTTCAGTTCCACCAACCATCATGTCAAAGTCAGACTCTTCCATCTGTTCAGCGGTAGGGTTGGCTACAAATTCTCCATTGATACGGCCAATTCTAGCTTCAGATATTGGACCTGCAAATGGAATATCACTTAATACCAAAGCAGCGGAAGCAGCTAAACCTGCGTATGCATCTGGTAAAATATTCTCATCACTACTGATCAAGGAAATCATAATTTGTGTTTCTGCATGATAATCGCTTGGGAACAATGGTCTCAAACAACGGTCAATTAAACGACAGATTAAAATTTCATAATCGGTAAGTCTTGCTTCTCTTCTATGAAAAGATCCTGGAATACGACCTACTGCAGCAAATTTTTCCTGATAATCTACACTCATTGGAAGAAAATCAACACCTTCTCGTGCTTCGTGATTACTAACCACTGTGGCCAGTAACATGGTTTTGCCAACTTTAACTACACAACTTCCGTGTGCTTGGCGGGCTAGCTTACCCGTTTCGATTTCGATGATTTGGCCGTTGCCTAAATCAATCTCTTGTTTATATATACTCATTTACGTGTTATTTAAAATATAAAAGCCCCTCTCGCTTATGGCGAACGGGGCTTTTCTATCAATAAGGGGAATTAAGATTATTTTCTTAATCCAAGTTCTTTAATCAAATCACGATACTTAAAGATATCGTTTTTCGCGATATATTTTAAGAATGCGCGACGGCGACCTACCATCTTTACTAATGATAACTCGGCGCTTTTATCTTTACGTTGTCCTTTCAGGTGACCACTAATGTGGTTAATTCTTTCTGTAAGAATTGCTACCTGCGCTTCAGCACTACCCGTGTTGGTCTCGCTGCCGCCAAACTTCGCATAAATTTCTTTCTTTTGTTCTGTTGTTAAATGCATCTGCCTTTAATTGGGGTGCAAATATACTAAAGTATTGAATTTTGCACAAGTCTTTAACATAAATATTTTGAATCCTTTGTAAAGCTCCCTTTCAGGCGTAAAAAATCCATACTCTTAACCCAGGTTACTTAAACTTATCTTGGCAGAACTCCGTAAGCACTCCCATGGTACTTTTGGGGTGTAAGAATGATATTTTCTTATTATCTGCACCATCCTTGGCTTCTTCATGAATAAGCGTAAAGCCCTTTTCTTTTCGGTCTTTTAAGTCACTTTTAATATCCTTTGATTCAAAGGCTAAATGATGCAATCCAGGACCCTTTTTAGAAACAAACTTTGCAATAGGGCTGTTCTCATTCGCAGCAGCTAAGAGTTCTATTTTTACATTTCCACAATCAAAAAAACTAGTGGTTACACCTTCGCTTTCAACGTTCTCACGTTTATACGATGCTACTCCCAGGAGTTTTTCGAAAAGGAGTTCTGCTTCCTCTAAATTTTCTACTGCTATGCCTATATGTTCAAGTTTCATTCCTTGCACAAATATACTAGATGTGATTCAGTTCTTACGTAATGAGATATGGGTAAGGCTCAATCGAAATAGTGGATGCAATACGAATGATTAAAATTAGTATAGCCTAGATTTTTTGCAGCTTCCTTGAAATTGCGCAAATGGGCTCTTTTAAAGTCGGTCTTATCGGTTTGATGATACAATAGGATATGGTAAAAGATATGTAGGAATGAAAAATAACTAAGTGCCCATTTGTTCGGTTCAAAATTTGGTTTGATGCGATTTATGGTTTTATAATCCTTATTCTTTGTGGCGTAAATAAGGTGCAATAGCAGATGAATTTGCGCGTGAGATTCTTGGTAAAACTCTGTGATTCCCTTTTCGCTCTCGTCTATTAAACATTTCATCAACTTAAAATTCTTCATTATTAAACTCACAATTCGGAGTTCATATAAGAAATCATTCGTATTTAATTGATGTTTTTTCTTGTATGTAAATAAGGCTAAAACATCTGTATTAAAACTTTTATCATGCGCTATTTTGTCGAGGATTCGAACACTGAAAACTCTTGATACCAATATGGGATGAGTTGTTGAACTTAGTCTTAGGTTTAGTTTTTCAAGGGGTTTATTCATAAGATAGTTCCCTAAATAACGAATGCACTTAAAAAATACGTGGTGTTTGTAGTTTGGTATTCTCAAAGCTTCCACTACAAAATTTTGAAAGTAAGTGCCAGGTTTAAGCGTGGAATAATCCACGTACGTAAGAATAACTAATTCGGTAAAAACTAAATTATTTAGTAGCTTCTGAATCGTTTTTGGTTTTAGTGTTGCCAGCTTTAAGGCAGATCCTACACTTTCTCCAATGTGTATTTTCTCTGAGTAGGATAAAGTTAAAAGAGCTAATTCTTTATCTCTAAATAGTTTATCGATAAGATCAAACTCTTGTCTAAAAACGAATTCCCGAATAGTTAATGAAAATAGATTGACAAACTGTGTTTGTTTGAACCGTTCTAATATCAAAATATTGATTAGTCGAGAGTAATTTAATTCGCCAAGTGCAATGAATATTTTCTTACTGGATGACCATCTGTTCTTTTCTGGAAAGGTAGCGCAAAGCGCTAAATAGTTCTTATAACCCAACAGCTGACTTAAAATATTTAAGGTATTCAGTCTTGGTTTATAGTGTTTTTTGTCTAAATCAAAAAAACGCCGAAGGGTATTGTAACTTATTTGTACGTTAAGTTTTTCAAAAATAATATCACTTAATCTTTCACAGTCTCCTCTGTTTGCAATGGTAAATCCAATGGCATGTTGAGTCTGTTCTTTTAGGTAATGTATCATTTGTGTATCATCAAATATACGCAAAGTTTTATTCCTTTGTTTTTAGATGAAATTCATTAAACAAAGCACTCTTATCTTAATCACAGGAATTTTGTTCTGTTCTGGTACACTTCATGCTCAAGAACGTTACACTGATTTTTCCGAGGCATTTAAAGCTTTTAAAGCAGGTAAAATTACCGCAAACAGATTTCCTAATGGAGGCGCAATGGACAGATTGGAATTTTCAACATATGTTTTAGATAAAGCAACCGAGAAATATCTCAATTACATCAAAAGAAGTATATCTTTTCAAACCAATTATGGCAATGGCTGTCTAATTTTTAATTATCAAAGCGTTTTTGTAAAAGATAGGGATTACAGAAAGCTGGAAACTACTATTACAGGCCCGGTAAAGCCAGAGTACATAAATAATAAGCCTCTTGCAGATAGCTTATATGGGGGCAAAGTGTTCTTCGAGGAAATAAGTGGAGGCGCGAAATATAATAAACCTGTTCGAAAGCTAGTCAGTGACTTTTACGATGGAAACTATACGATAGGGGATACGGTAGATCTTGGCACATTTAATTTCCCGTGTAAACTAAATACAGAAATAGGGGATACCATTTGGTTCTATGATCAGAGCCAAACCGGTTACCCAGATAATAAAAAATTTATTGAGTTATATGGCAAGGAGGAGCTAAATAAAGAAGAAAAATGGAGAGAGGTCATCAGCCTAGATGAGTTTAAGGCAAAGCATGTGAGGGTATTGAGTAAAAACAGATCGCGAAATTTCGTATTAAAGCACAATGTCCGAGCATTGATTCAAAGGTCTAAGAATGATTCGCTCAATGTAACGTTTAAGGTCTTAGGAGGTTTTTGGGTTGGGGTGTATAATAGATATATTATGAATTTTGATGATGAGGTACAAGAGATTTATAATTCACAAAATGCATGGCACCTCGGCACAAGTCGCAATGTAGATCTGTTGTATAATTTGTTTATTGCAAATTGTGTGGCTCAACATAAAAGAGAGGTGCTCAGTGCTGATCGAAAAAAAGCAGAAGAAAATCGTCAGAAAGCAGAAAAACAAGAGTTGTATAAGAAGTATGGAAAGGCTAATGTGGATGCCGCTTATGTTTTTAGTCCAAGAGTTGGAATGCCTGAAGATTTGCTCAATTTAGTTCTGCAAATGTGGACTCCAACAAAGAGGTCAAGCTTTTCTGGGGGATATACTCTTTATTGTAAAGGTGTTTTGGATGCCAGTGCGCATATATCCATTACGGTTCGCAATGGAAAAGTATCTAATTATTATACCTACTAAACCAGTCAGAGGCCATAATATTTATCCTTATTTTCATATTCACCTATTCGGTGGTAAACTATGCAGACGCCTATGAATTAAATGGGTAAAAAGCAGAAGAGGCCGCCCTACACCTGTTCCAAAATGAACGAGAATAACTCAGCTTAATTCCAATGTTATGTTTGAAAATAGCAGTTTTGTACACACCCAATTTTAGCGCTTTTGATAAACGTAAATTTTGTCTTTTTAGTAAACTTTTCCTAGCCAGATAATTGTGCTTTAGAGTGGCAAATGCGTTCTCCTAAAATACTAAATACATCTCTTTTCTAATCCATTCTCAGTCTAGTATAAATACCATAAAAAAGGGGTAAAAGACGAGTCTTTTACCCCTTTTTTGGTCAGGCTCCCTGAGCCAAAATGCTATTTTTTTATCAATTTTAAGTATTCACTCCCTTGATTCGAGGAAGCCTTAATTACATATACACCTGGAATCCAATTTGAGGTATTCAAGGTATGGGTTCCGCCCATATTGCTGTTATTCCCTTCATATACTTTCCCTCCATTAAGATCCATAACCTCAATGAGGTAAGGTTCTCCTTGAGACCAGTTCGTCTTCAATACCAATTCATCAGTAACAGGATTTGGATAAGCAGAGATATGCGTAAGATCATTAAATGGATCAAAATTCACCACTCGAATACCGGAGAAGGCATTCGATCCATCCAAACCTACTTGCTTGAGTCTGTAGTATACAGTATGCTGGTTGTTATGAATGTCTTCATCCATAAAGGTATAATCAATGGGTTGCTGACTATTGTCATTCCCAGCTACTTGGCCTGCAAATATAAAATGAACTCCATCATAGCTTCGCTCAATTTCAAAGTGTTTATTATTTATCTCACCAGCGGTGGTCCAGTTCACCTGTGCAGAATGATTTGATGCAGCAAGTGCTTCAAAATTCACTAATGCTATAGGCAAGGCTATTTGTGAGGCTCCGTTTCCACCCCCGCCACCAGAGAAAGAAGAAACCTTATAGGTAGCCAAATGATCGGTAGCATTACTGTGTAAGCTATGTTTCCAATTGGTAGTGGTTGCATTTGAACCACTCATTAAGACAATTCCTGTAGCACCACTAGCATTGGGATTTGCAAACACACCTGCAGAGGTAAGTTTGTACATCTGAAGGTTATTTACACTGGTTACGGTTGTATTTTTACTTGCTAATGCAGTTACAATTGCAGAATATTCTGTATTTGTGAAAGGATAAACTACGGTTACATCACTAGTAGGTTGAGTAGTTGCTGTTACATTCCATTTTCGGTTAAATACAACTCCCCCATCCGGGTTTTCTATAATACCTCCAGCATTGTTATAAGTGGTTGTAGCCGTGGCTCCAATCTCTAAGGAAACACCTGAAGCAGGAACAACAGCAGCTGTTCCAGTGAGGCCTAGGCCTAAGAGGAAGTTTCCATCATTATCACAATAACAGGTTATAGCTCCATCTAACTCCGAATAACCGGCAGTATAGGTCCCCGCAGCCGTGGCCAATGCGGATCCTTGTTCGCAAGCTAATAACTCATATGCACCAATATTTACGGTGGTATTTACTATCCGTGTAGTTCCTAGAATATCAGTACTATATCCACTAATGGCACTATTAAGTCCTACATCCACAGCAGGACTTGCACTTTTTAACTTAAGACCATCATCCTTGGTCATCCATATATCATCAGCTCCGTTAGGGTCACTCGAGTTGGCGAATAGGGGATCTTGATTATAAATTACATTGGTAGCCGATGTTAGGGCATTACTGTTTGATGCGGTATAACTAGCACTCGCCAACTGCATTTGACAATTGGTCATGTTATATGAAGTGCTTGCACCAGCATCCCAGATATCTGACCCAGCTGCAGTTTTACTTCCATTATGATAGTTATCGTAAAATAGCGTATTTTTTGCCGTAACAGGAGAATCGTAAGCTCTTATTGCTCCACCTTGACCTGCTTTATTGTTATAAAAAGTACAATTTATGAGGGTGGTACCTCCCGTACATACACCAAGTTGAAGTGCGCCCCCCATTTTGGTACTATTTCTATTGGCTAAGTTATTGTAGAATAAGCAATTAATAAAAGAAGTAGCATTTCCATATGATTTATCAAATGCACCTCCATGGTTAAATGCCTCATTATTAGAAAAAATACAATTGCTAAAAGTTATAGGACTGCCTATGTCTTTATAAGCTCCACCATATTGACCGTAATTATCATCGAAAATACAATTAGATATGGTCATCGTAGAAACGTACGTATACATCGCTCCACCATTGTTAGCCCATATACCGGATTGACCATTAATCGTAGCGTTGGTACCTCCATTAGCGTTTCCTTCTGTAATTGTAAATCCATCTAGAATGTGGGCGGTGCTTTCATTTATAGAAACAATGACGTGATAACAATTATCACCAGAGCTATTTACTGTTCCAATATCGCCACTTAAGATAGTTATATTGTTTATATAATCACGTTGAGATTTTAGAGTTTCGGTCCCATCAAATCCACCATAATAATCTACACCCGATTCTAGATAAAAAGCGTATTCTCTTGTATCTGCCGATGTTCGACCGACTGGATAAGCAGATGGTTTATACGTACCTTTAGCAACCCACACTTCGTCACCACTCGTTGCACTTGAGATTGCCGATTGCAAACTAGTATATGCATTCGTCCAGCTTGATCCGTCATTCGTTCCGGTAGCATCTATATCTACATAAATAGTCGCTTTCAGTGAAAGACAAGAAACGAGTACTAAGATAAAGAGTGTAATTTTATGATTCATAATGAGTTCTAATTTTGTATTGAATTCAAAATTAGTTCTTTATTTCTGTAAACTACAACGAACCCCAAAGAATTTTAATAATAGTCTGGAGGATTAGCCTAATATTAATTCATTTTCTTAAAATTCAGCCATTGGACACTATACATAGCTGCTCTAAGCGAAGCCAAAAAACAAGAAGCCCATATTTTAAAGGGGTGCGGGAGTGTTGAACAAGAAAAATAGTGCGGATTTTTTTGAGATTTATCTGCAAAACGATACCTAAACCGATACCCTTTTGACATAAAAAACCTGTAACCAACTGAAATGCATGATTACAGGTGTAGTGTGGTTGCTCTCATGTCCCTTGTGTCGAACTTTTTTAATCAATATAAATCTCGTTATCAATGATCTCATTTTGTAGAATTATGGATATTGACAATTAATACAACCACATGGTTGCGTGCAATTTTGGCTGGTATCATACTTCGAGCTGAAGGATTGAAACCCAAAGCTCCTGTCTCCAGGCCTTAATCCATTGGCGAAGGCCTTTGCAATATACGCATTGAACGAGGCTTATTTTAAAAAGAGCTGGCTCAAAAGCTTGGTGTGTGTGAAGACACAATCACAGGATGGGAGAGCAACAGGCATAAACCTCAGAGAAGAAATTTGAATCGTGTTAAAAAACTCATGGAAGAATATCAAAACTAATGTGAATCTCAGCCAAAAGGATGAGAAGCATTTCAATATTTTACATTTACTTTACACCAATGAAAATATTACTTATATCAGCTATTATAATTGGTCTTGTTTTTTCATGTAAAAAAGATGATAAAAAGCAGGATTCTACAATACCTTTAACCACGGAACAAAAAATTAGAAATAATTGGTCTATTGAAAACATTATTGACTGTAATTATATAGGCTCATCAACAATGCTGGATAATAAGGATACCCTTTATAAAAGCGGTAGTATAGATTTCGGGGATGATAACAAAGCTTATGCAGATTTTGGGGGAGATCTAGATACTGTTGATTATTTAATTGTAAGTGATAATTCATTGGATTTTGATGGAGAGCGCTACGAAATAATCGAACTTACCACATCCAAATTTACGTTTAAATATTTCCATAGGTCGGACACTCCATATTACGATAATATAGTAACCCTAAAACGGCAATAAGAAGATTATTGCTAGATAGCCTAGTCTATCATCAAATGGTTTCTAAGGTCTCTATTCCTTTCGGTTAAATCCCCGTTGTTTTATGTTAACAATAAACACCCACTCTCATGGATTGAGTTAATTCAAAATCAGTCCTAAAAAACAAAAGAGCATTGAAACTTCAATGCTCTTTTAAAAGGTTATAATAAAGACTGTCAATCCGAAGAAAGTAAAGTAGAGTCTTTGAGATTGTTATCGAACCTTTAGACTGAAAATTTAGTCAAATCAAATAAGTTGGTTCGATAAATTCTGTTGAGTTAGGTTTAAATTTTAAAATTGATTCTATTAATGTGAGCTCTTAATTAATCTAAACGTCTGTTTTGTTGTCTTACCCAATTTCAAAAAATAAACACCATTTGATAAGTGTTCGATATTTAATGTCATGTTTTTTGAGGTTATTTTTCCTGAAGAAATCTCATTACCCCTAATTGAATAAATAGTATATACTTCCCCCACTGAAGAAGCATCAGATTCAATATTAAGTATATTTAATACTGGGTTTGGATATATTAAAAAATGGGAATTTGAGTATAGAGAATTAACATTTGACATACCCACAGTTAATTTTACATTAATAGTTGTGTCTGAACAGTCATTTACGGTAACAATACATCGAAATATTTCTCCATCATTTATAGAAGTAACATTTGAAATTAGAAGTGTGTCTGTCAGCACGCCACTATATTGTCCAGCATTACTTAAATCTTTAAATCCTGCACCATCATCCAGTTGCCATTGATAGGTTGCCTCATTATCGTAGTTTGATGTAACTATGAAGTTTGTAGACCTATTCAGGTCAACACTTTGTTCTTGGGGTTGATTGGAAATAAATTTATCTGTTTCAATTACGGTGAGATCATAGGTAATTACACTATCACACCCTAAATAGTTAACTAGAGTATCCTTAAACTGTCCATTATAGTCCCATTGTTCTCCTTTTGAGTTTGTGAAAAAATCGCAAACAGACCTACGCTCATAATGTTCAGAAGGACAAACTTTGTAAACTCTTGACCCCTTGGACCACCAAGTGCCCTGGCCATTTGTAGAGTGATATCCTCCACTTATCGCTAAAATAGAACCATCCTCAGATAATGATAATGAATTAGCCCATGAGATTTTTTTAAAATTTTGTCGAAGGAGCTTCCAATTGTTTTGATCCTTTTTATAAACTCTAAGATTGCTCGAAAAAGAATCTGCACCATTTAGTTTCTTCCCAACAATAGTTATCTTATCAAGTGTAATCGTTTTGCCGTCACGACTTATATCAAATGCACGACTTGATTGTACATGAGTTTTAGTTTCAAATGTTT
>JAURQA010000097.1 GCA_030836345.1 Bacteroidota bacterium | reverse complement strand
TACGTAAATATTCCATTTTATGTAAAACCATCCAGCAAGGCAGATGGGGTGCGATTGAAAAGAAGAAATTTAGACTTTACCTACAATTAAAAGAGTATGTTTAAAAAATTAGCCAATTTAAAGTTAAAGGATATTCCAAGCGAGGCCATTGCTTTGTTTTCTTTCGCTTTTATTATTTGTGTCATAATTCTATGAGTTGTTTTTAGATGAAAAAAGTGAAAAAAAATATAGGGCTTCTCACCTCTGCTTTGCTAAGTACGGGTCTTTATGCCCAAACAAATACTATACAGGTGGGCGAGTCAGAAATAGACTCAAGTAAATATGCGCTTCATACAGATGTTGGGATGTTTCCAAAAAAACCGGAAGATGTCCTGTATAATTTTAAAGTAGGTGGTTCTTATCGGTTCTTTAGTACTTTTAACGTTCAAAAGAAGGATTACATATTAAACGAAACCATTAATGATACAGCTTTATCCCGCAACTTATTTATTGGTGATGATAGTCAATTGCCCAATTTAACCCTCAACTTTTCGGGACGTCCTTCTAAAAGAACAGCCTGGGGTTTTGATTTATACGCATTCCAATTTTTGGATGGCAAACTTAATCAAACATACGGTACGGGGCAGGTGGGTTTAAATAACAAACCCTCTGTATTTAATCCTTTAGGTGGAACTCGCTTAGCCAGTAATCTTGGATTGCTGCTAGGGATTAATTTATATGGAGATTTCGAAACCGATTATGGGGTATTTAGTGTTAAAACAGGTGGAATACATTGGGTTTCATTGAGTGATTTAACCTTAGCAGGTTTTACTGGATACAACAGGTTTATGCTCTTTGAGCGAAACCCTTGGGATCCGATTAACAGAAAAGCTATTGATAGATATCAAAGCTTTTTTGGTCAAGGAAACATTAACCAAGACACTCGTTGGGGAGAAAAAGCATTTGTGGGTACAATACTTGAAGCCAGTAAACTTCCTGCTGATATGAGTATGAAGTTTCTATACGGTAAAACTGAATTAAATGGTGGTTTTCTAACAATTCCAAACCTCTCTGTTGGAGGTCAACTAAAACTTCCGACTAAAAAGGGTTTTATTGGAGTGAACTCATTTAACAATCAAACCTACACGGACAGTCTGAATACCGAAGGGATTGGTTTTAATATTGTTACAGGACAGGTTTATACACAACTTGCCAAAGGTTTCCAACTTAAATCTGAGTTTGGAGCGGGCCGATATTACAGCCCATCGCATGATTTACCTTGGGGTGAGGCCATCAATATTAAATTAAACCTTACAAAGGAAGCCGTAAAAATTCCTACCGAGGTGCATTTATTCAGAATAAGTGAGAATGTGATTAACAATAACTCCATTTTCTGGAATTCAGCAATTAATGAAGCAAGCAATAATTCTATTCCTGCTGGAAGTGTTGGAAGCAGTGCATTGTTATCACCATTTGCGAGCGCTCTAACACCTGTAGGTCAGTTTACCAACAATAGACAGGGAATTAACATCAATTCCGAGTTTGAAGTGAATGACTTCAAAATTTCTGTTGCAAATGGCATTTCCTCAGAACTGAAAGGCCTGAGCAACACCATAAGTTATGGCCATCCCGTAAATCAACTCACCAGATCCAGATTTTGGCGTTGGAACTTTCCTACCCAAGTAGGTCCTTACCAGCGCTATAATGTAATATACCGCGACGTATACGAAACCGTCGAAGTCTTGGATACATCTGTGGCTAAAAAATTCAACGTAATGGAATTGCAAATGAAGTATCATGGCAAATTCATGCTTAGGGACTTTTACGTCTTTTTACTTAATAGATACTCCTCCGTTCAGGATTTCGTATCTCCAATTACAGTGTTCTCGGAGAAAGCGTATTTAAGGCATTATAGCAATGAGCTCGAAATGTACTATTCACTCAATAAAAAAATGGTCCTGACCAGTTACTTAGGCTATGAACGAATATTTGCAAATTATCGTACAACTACGGACCTTATTACCAAAAGACCCCGCAACCAAGAAGGCTGGGGAATTGGATTAGGCGTAGATTACGACCTGTCTAAAAATACGGCGCTTTTTATTCGCCGCCGTTGGTATAATTTTAAGGATAAAAGTTTCCAAAAGGATGTTTTTAAAGGAACCGAAACTACAGTTGAACTTAAGTTATCATTCTAATGATGAAAAATAAATATATAATAGTAACTCTGATGTTGGCAGGATTCCATCTTGCAGCACAAGCTCAGGACAAAAAAGTATGGGCATCAGGAGCAGCAAGAAGTGTTTTTCAACAAAACAATTTAAGTGTTGATGGAGACACCATCACACCTAAAAGGCTCAACAGCGGGCATACATTGGTCGATTTGGCCATTAATGCAAAACCAAACAGCCAAACATTCTTGCATGGTAAAGTGCGTATTCGAAATGACTTTGGTGGATTTTGGGGCTCTGGGGTTACTTTTGATATCCGACAATTGTATGTAAAAGGCTTAATTAAGAACGCCATTCGCTATCAATTGGGAGATATTAATTATAAACTCACGCCCTATACTTTCTACAGCAATAACGAAGAGTTAAGCAATCACCAGAGAGAGGCTTTAAACATCTTTAGAGATATAACCCGGTACGATATGTTTTTTACCGATGACAATACCTGGAGGCAACAAGGAGCTGCATTGGATTTTAGTTTAGAGTTCGATAAAAATGCAGAAGAGTTGAATGTGAATGTTTTTGCGAGTAGAAATAGAGCAAGTGATTTTAATCAGCAAAGCGATCGCATATTTTTTGGTGGTAATGTAAATTTAGTCCAAAGTAAAACCATGACCCTCGGGGCAAACTACATCGACTTAATGGACATTGCAGGAACATCGCGTTCGATAAGACAGTTTCACAATCCGGTAATTACAGGAACCACAAAGTTTAACCACAGCATCAAAGGAGTTGAATTACAATTGGCCTCAGAAAGTGGTGTTTCCGAGATGTATGAAATTAATAATGCAAGTGTACCAGCCTTAAGAGATTATTTTTATGACATCGATTTTAAAGGAGGAATAAAAAAGACCAATACCACCTTTAAGATGAACTATATCAATGTTGGTCCTCAATTTAGAAGTGTAGGTGCTCAAACAAAGAGAGTTAATTTTCAGGGTCAAAACCGAATGTATACACAGTATGGAAACGATCAGTTAATTCGCCCCATCAGTAGCATCGATCTTCTTCAGGATGTTTCCTTATACCAACTCAGCTTTAACCCAGATTTAGATGGGTACATGCCCTCTTATCAAAATATACAACCTTACGGAAAAGCCACGCCAAATCGAAAAGGATTGAGTTTTGGTATTGAGCAAGCGAGTAAAAATGAAGCATACAATATTGGCGCAACCTACAGAGCATTAAGCGAGGTAGTGGGTCAAGGAACAGATGATTTACGAACGTTTAACCAGATAGCCTTGAACGGTACCATGAGGTTTAATAAAATCATGGATAATTATACGAAACCCCTCGAAGTTAGTTTCGCATACACCCAAGGAACGACCAAACGAACCACGGAGTTTACTCAGGCTGACGTTGACTTGTATAATTCAATAATGGATATTGGCGCCAAAGTAGGTTTGATTAAAGATCTAGATTTATTATTTAACTTCAGGGTGGTTTCTTCGAAAGGAAACGAACTGATGAGCATGAGAAATGACTTTACCGAAGTGATCGATTTCCAGCGCTTCGAAACAGATTTATCTGAGACCATGATTGTTCTGGGCTTTCGCTACAGTTTTAGCGAAAAGAATAAGCTAAACGTTGTTTGGCAAAAAATGAGTTGGAAAGACACTAAAAATGCAAATGAAGCATATGATATGAGTCAGTTTGCGATTGTTTATAGTTTAATGTTTTAAATATGAGAGTACAAAAAAGAGTTAGAGTTTTACAAATAGGAGCAGGTTTGCTTAGCATGCTTATTATCTTGGGATTAAGCATTATTTCATGCAAAAGAGAAAAGAAGAATGAAGGACCAGATTTAAATGATATCTACGGTGCATTTTCATTGTTGGAAGAATTTAAGGCAGACCGAACGAATGTAGATTTCTCCGCTGGAGAGACGGTGCAATTTACCGCCCGCTTTTCAGCTATTTCAGATTGGGTGATTACAATTAATAGCACGAATACAGGTTCCACTAAAACAATTAACGGAAGATCGAACATATTGGATGTATCCAACGCAGTATGGGACGGAACAACAACTCAATTTCCGTCATTTAGCACAGGTCCCTGTAATGTAGAGTTATTCATAAAAAACGATACTTCACAAGGCTCTAGTGGTTCAACATATGATCT
>JAURQA010000096.1 GCA_030836345.1 Bacteroidota bacterium | reverse complement strand
CAAAAAACCCACCAAGAGCCATGTTCAGAAGATAAATTAATGGCATTTTATCTTCTGTAATAGTGGTTTTTATATATGCTGCATTTAATACCACTTGATTTGTATTTGGGATATGTTTACGAAAGAGACCCTTGGATACTTGCTTTGTTCTATAATCTAAGCTGTTTCGTTTTATTTCAGTATAGCTGCCATATTGCGCTATGGTTTTACTTAGTTCGGATTCAATTCGAGAATCAATATCTCCATATAAAAACAAGGTGCTCTGATTTAGCTTGTATTGCGAGTGGGCTTCAACAATAGACTCTTTGCTCACAGAATTAATATCACTAATTTCAGATATACGGTGCTTGGGATGGGATGCCTCAAAGAGACGCTCTGTTATTTCTCTTGCTGACCAATAATCCGGAGTTTTAAACCGAGATTGCAAACTAGCGCTTTCCATATTTTTCAAAACGTGTATTTCTTTTTCTGGGAAAGTTGGCTTGTTGAAGAACCCAAGAAATAGTTCAAGGGCCTGTTGGAATGTGCTCTTTAGAGAAGTTAGTTTTAAAATAGCATGCTCTTCATATACAGTAAACCCATATTCGCAGCCCAAAACACTTAATTTGGTTTCGATATCACCCGCCGTATAAGATCCCGAACCTGCAAAAACAAGCTTACTCATGGCACGGTGCACATAAGCTGGCTTTCCAGAAAAACCTAGGGGCCACATGAGATCTATTCGAACAAGTTTTGTGTCTTTGTTGTTTACAATAAAAGCAGGGTGCCCACCCGCAATATTTTTATTTTCGGGGTAGGTAAGAGCTAAATGCTTAACATCTTGTAATGCTGGTGGTATATTTCGATCGACAGACATCTACTTATTTCTTAGGTGAATAATATATGGTAGACATTTTATCGGTGCTGAGCGTTGCTTTTGCTTCACTTTTGCACTCTTCAAGGGTGAGAGCTTTGTATTTATCTGACCACGTATTTATAAGTTCAATTTGGCCCAATGCTTCATATTTGCAAAGATATTCAGCGACAGATGAGGGTTCAGCTTTCCATTTTTCGATGGAAAATAAATACATGTTTATAAAGGCATCTAAATCACTATTAATAATTACGTTGGAAACAAATGCTTCATTGAGAACTTCAATCATTTTTTTTCTGCCTTCATCATGAGAATACCCATCGTTCAAAATGCCGTAGTATATAACGGTAGAGTAATCATTTCCAGGGCTTACAAACATGGAGGTAGAATTAAACATATCCGTTTCTTTAATGAGTCGTTTAACCAAATAGCTTTTATGACCTTCGGCGAACATCTCAGAAAACGCATTAACACGGACAAAGTTGTCGGAAAGAGTGTGGTTAATTCTCCAACTCAGTATTACCGATAAATGGGGATTTAAATCCTCTGCTTTTAATGGGTCTAGAATTACATTTTCTGTCTCCATAGGATAGTTGTTTTCATTGGCTGAGTGGTTATTTTTAATACCTCCAAACCATTTGTTAACCATCTGTTTACATTCATTCTCTTCAATATCTGCTGCAATGCACATTACTGCATTATTTGGGTTGTAGAATTTATCATAGAATTGTTGCACCTCTTGGAGGGTGGAATCTTCAATGTGTTCAAAATTCAGGCCTATAGTGGGCCATCTGTAGGGGTGGTTTTTATAAATTAGTTTTCTTACATCGTGCCATAATAACCCAAAGGCTCCATTATAGCAGCGCTGTTTAAATTCTTCAACGACCACACCTTTTTGAATGGCTAAACTTTCCTCGTTAATGTTAAGGCTTATCATGCGATCGCTTTCTAACCAAAATGCCGTTTCTAAATTTTCCTTTGGCAATTTTATGAAGTAATTGGTGACATCGTTTGTCGTGTAAGCGTTGTTGCTGCCTCCTGCATTTTCAACGGTAGAATCATAACTCGTGATATGAGTGCTGCCACTAAACATTAAGTGTTCGAACAGGTGAGCAAACCCCGTTCTAATTGGGCTCTCATCTCTGGCTCCAACATTGTATAGAATATTAACGGTTGCCTGTGTTCGATCGGTTGGTTTGTAAAAAATCACCCGCAGACCGTTATCCAAGCTCCATTTAACATACTTAATCATTGGCACAAAAGTACATTAGCTTTTGCCGGCTTGAATACAAAGGGTTAATAATTAAGGGGGCTGTCCAAAGGGGTGAACAAAAATCAACTTCATTGAGTACATTTGTGTCCTCAGTGCGAGTTGTATCAATGCTTTATTTGTTCCTCTTACTAGGCTTTTGCAAAGCCCAGGACACTAGCTATGCTCATCAAGTGATGTATGAATTGTCGTCAAAAAAATATCATGGCAGGGGCTATTATAAGAGAGGAGCTATACGAGCGAGCAAATATATTGCTCAGCAAATGGCTGAGGTAGGCTTGGAGCCAATGGGACAAGAGGGGTTTTATCAGTCGTTTCCAATGCAAGCCAATGTGATAAAAAAGACAGGGCTTTGGATAAATGGAACTCGGCTAAGAAACGGAGTTCAGTTTTTGCCAGATTGCGGAAACCCAACAATAAAAGCGATACATACTATCCCTCCTAGCGATATAGGGGTTTCTATACTCAAAGTATTTAAAACAAGTAAGGAAAAGGACCTAAGGGAAGCCCTAGAAAAAAGTGGCGAAGTATTAATTGTTGATACAATTCAGGGAGGAGCGGTATTGGGTAGAAGGGATGTTTTGATGCAAGCCAAACGGTGTGGAATCAAAACCATTATCTGGATGAGCGCTTCAGATTTCAACCATAGTGTTTCAAGGCTCCAGAATCAAATATCGTCCTACCACGTGGCTTATGATAAACTTCCACAATCCCTTCTTAACATAGCCGATTGGAAAAGCATTAAAACGAAATGTAAAGCAAGCGTAAGCGAGAAGCGTCAAAAGAACGTATTGGGCCTTATTAGAGGGGAAAATACAGACAGCACTCTCATTGTTTGTGGCCATTATGACCACTTGGGTCAAGTAGGAAAAGAGGCCATCTTTTTTGGGGCCAACGACAACGCTTGTGGGATTGCCATGCTCTTGGATATAGCTAAATACTTTAAAAGAAACACTCCCAAGTACAACGTATTAATAATTGCATTTGCGGGAGAAGAGGCTGGATTGATTGGAAGCAGGTATTATGTAGATCACCCTAAGGTTTCTTTGTCAAAAACAAAGTTTGTTTTAAACCTTGATTTGGTTGGAACGGGTCATAAGGGGATGACGGTGGTAAACGCAACAATATTTCCCAACTATTTTAAAAGGCTAACAGAAGTAAATGATAGGTATCATTTTCTGCCGCAAATTAAACGAAGAGGCAAAGCAGCCAATAGTGATCACTACTTTTTTACAGAAGTAGGTGTTCCGTCTTTTTTTGGATATTTTCAGGGAGAGCGAACTTCATATCACGATGTTTTTGATACTCCAGAGTCATTGCCCTTAGATAAATATATTGATGGACGAAGCTTATTTATTAAATTTTTGGAGGTAATTTAGATTTATGATTGGTCCAGTTCTGACATGGTATTTCAAAAAGCGATTCGAGGAAATTTGGACGAATGCGGAGAAGGCAGCTGAAATGCAAAACGACACTCTTCTTGAACTCTTGAAAACTGCAAGCAAAACGGAGTATGGCTTGCAACATGGCTTCAAGGGTATCATCAATTACAAGCAGTTTTGTGAGCATGTGCCCATTGTTACCTATGAAGATATAAAGCCTTTTATAGATCGTACCATGGCGGGCGAACAACACATTTTATGGCCTTCGGAAATTAATTGGTTTGCGCAAAGTAGTGGAACCGCAGGAAACACGCCAAAATTTATTCCCTTGAGTTATGAAAGCATTGAGCATATACATTACAAAGGGGGAAGAGATATATTGAGTATGTATAGCGGCTGGTATTCTGAAACAAAAGTGCTGGAAGGGAAAGGTCTTTTAATTGGGGGCAGTCATAAAATAAACCAGGAAAACTCCAAATCTTTTTATGGAGATTTAAGCGCTGTCCTTTTCAATCATTTACCGATGTGGGCTACCAATAAAAGTACTCCAGATAAAAATGTTGCCCTCATGGATAATTGGGAAAAAAAGTTGGATATGCTTGTAAGCCACACTAAAAATGAGGATGTACGCAGCATTTCAGGGGTTCCAACGTGGACTATGGCTCTTATCAAAAGAATGCTTGAGACCACAGGCAAAAACAATATTCTGGATGTATGGCCCAACCTAGAGTTGTTTATCCATGGCGGGGTTAGTTTTGAACCATACCGGGATGGGTTTAAACAATTAATCCAAAAACCTGAAATGCATTATATAGAAACCTACAATGCCAGCGAAGGGTTCTTTGGTATTCAGGCAAATCCAAAGAGTAGCGAAATGCTCCTTATAGCAGACGCCCAGGTGTTCTATGAGTTTTATGAGACAAGCAGAGGAAAAGATAAAACAATTCCCCTGTGGAATGTTAGGCCTAATATAAACTATGGTGTTATTATAACAACGAGCAGTGGACTGTGGCGTTATGATTTGGGCGATACGATAATGTTTAATAGTATAAGCCCCCACTTATTTAAAATAACGGGTAGAACCAAGGCGTATATTAACACGTTTGGCGAAGAGTTGGTCGTGGAAAATGCAGAATCTGCAATTGCGGAAACCTGTCGTGAGCTAAACTGCACTGTAAAAGATTACCATGCCGGACCAAGGCCTGGATATATGGAAAACCCAGGTCATGAATGGTTTGTAGAGTTTAATATGCCGCCCAAGAACCTGGAGGATTTTAGAAACTGTTTAGACCATAAGCTTAAAAAGAACAACGGAGATTATGCCTCGAAAAGAGAGGGAAATATAATTATGACACTTCCTGTGGTTCACAATATACCAAAGGGCACCTTTGATTCTTGGCTTAAACAAAAAGGAAGAATGGGTGGCCAGCATAAAGTTCCAAGGTTGGCAAACGATCGAAAACTAATTGAAGAGCTTGTAAAAATTAATTCGGTACAGTTTAATTAAAATTTCTACATTTGCCTGAGCATGTACGGAAATATCCAGAAAGAATTACGAGAGGAGTTGGCAGCCATTGAGTCGGCTGGTTTATATAAGAAAGAGCGAGTTATCGCATCGGTTCAAGATGCTGAAATTACATTAACCGATGGAAGCAAAGTTCTTAATTTTTGTGCTAACAATTACCTTGGATTGAGTTCTCATCCCCGAATAATTGAAGCGGCAAAGCGAACGTTAGACACCCATGGATTTGGAATGAGTTCGGTTCGGTTTATTTGTGGAACACAGGATATACACAAAGAATTAGAGGTAAAAATTGCAGAGTTTTACGGAATGGAAGATACCATTTTGTATGCCGCGGCATTTGATGCCAACGGGGGAGTCTTTGAACCCCTTTTGGGTGCAGAAGATGCTATTGTTTCTGACTCTTTAAACCATGCTAGTATTATTGATGGTGTTCGACTTTGTAAAGCCATGCGTTTTAGATATGCCAATAATGATATGGCAGATTTAGAACAACAGTTGATTGCAGCAAACGAAAAAGGGGCAAAGAATAAGATTATTGTTACAGATGGCGTTTTTAGCATGGATGGTTATGTTGCACAAATGGATAAAATTTGCGATTTGGCTGATAAATACGATGCCATGGTAATGACGGATGAATGCCACAGTGCTGGTTTTATTGGAAAAACGGGACGAGGGGTCCCAGAGTTGTGCGGCGTAATGGAACGCGTAGATATTGTAACAGGAACATTAGGCAAAGCCTTAGGTGGTGCAATGGGTGGCTATACAACAGGTAAAAAAGAAATTATCGACATGCTTCGTCAGCGCAGCCGTCCCTATTTATTTAGCAATAGTTTAGCGCCAACAATAGTAGGTGCTAGCCTCGAAGTTTTTAAAATGCTTAGCGAAAGTACTGCTTTAAGAGATACATTAGAAAACAATGTAAATCAATTTAAAGCAGGAGTAAAAAATGCTGGTTTTGACTATAAGGATGGAGAAAGTGCCATTGTTCCTATTATGCTGTACGATGCTAAACTGGCCCAACAAATGGCCAACGAATTATTAAAAGAAGGCATCTATGTTATCGGGTTCTTTTTTCCAGTCGTTCCCAAAGAACAAGCGCGTATTCGAGTGCAGTTAAGTGCCGCTCACTCTTCAGCACAAATTGATGCGGCTATAGCTGCATTTACAAAGGTGGGTAAATCCATGGGGGTTATTTAGTTCGTGTTTTGGGTTTTCCTGTTTTGTAGGAGCTCCCTGTTAATTTTTAAAAAAGAAAAAAAGAATAATGAAAAATGGATTCCGAGATGCTGTTTAAAATTACAAACTTCTTGAGGCATAAGGTCGAGTGGTTGGATAATGCCGAAGATGGCTGGGTTCGTTTTGGCCAGGGCCATCAGAGGAAGTGGGATTTAGTTGAATCAACATTGTCTGAGCAGTTCCCAAGTCAAGATGTATATATCCTTAGGGGAAGGACAAATTCAAACCTCGAGCCCTCAGAGTCCCTTCATGTGCGGCTAAAAACACTTGCCGGAAAAGAAGATTTTATGCTTTGGAACAAGGATATGAATATTATCATGGAGTTTAGCAGCATAGGAATGATGCGTATGGGAAAACTGAATAAGAAGTTATAATTTGGCCTATACTGATAGGCGAGAGCTTATCTGTACAATGAGGTTTTATAACTGAACTGTTCAGAGTTATAGAGGGGGTTTGTGCACGATGCATTTAACTTTGAAAAGAAACTTTCTCATTACTTAAATGTTAGACTACCTATGAGCAATTAGGGCAGTTGTTCCCCTGTAACGCAGTTTGATTTTTGCTTTCTGAATTGTTTGAATCCAATGGATCAAAGAATTAAAACAAACTTTATCTAAAGAAATATTGTCTGGAATATCTTACTTTTTAGATGCAGTATGCGGCTTATTTTTAATGGCATTTATATACTTGCTCAGTTCTTTCTTTATCACTGGAGAGAGCATTACTACTCCAATAATATTAGGAACGACCATGGCAAATATCATAGCATCAGAAAAATCGATGACTGCACCCAAACTAATGGAAGCTCCTACGACAACAAATAATAAAAACAAAATCTTATAAATCAAATCGGTAACTCTTCCTTTCCCAAATAAAAACTTCCATCCTTGCATGCCATAGTATGACCAAGAAATCATTGTAGAAAAGGCAAATAGAATAACGGCAATTGTTAGTATAACGGAAAAGTGAGGTATGCCAGAATCAAAGGCTGTAGCCGTTAGTTCTACTCCTTCGGTAATTTTAGTTCCATACTGCATAAAATGCCCATCCAAGTTTGTAATAATAATAACTAGGGCGGTCATCGTGCAAATAACTACGGTATCTATAAATGGCTCCAGCAATGCCACAATTCCTTCGCTGGCAGGATATTTTGTACGAACGGCAGAATGAGCAATGGCGGCAGAACCAACGCCCGCTTCATTAGAGAAAGCACCTCTTCTCACCCCTTGAATCAGGACTCCAATAACGCCCCCTGTTACTCCTAAGCCAGAAAATGCACCTTTAAAAATTAATCCAAAAGCATCGTCAATTAATGAGAAATTCGCAAATAATATGATTAAGGAGGCCAATACATAAATACCTGCCATAAACGGCACTATTTTTTCTGTTACTGAGGCGATTCTTTTAATACCTCCTATTATTACAACAGCTACTATAGTGGCCATGGCCAAACCAAAATACATGCCTGCATTTGGACCTGTTAAGTCAAATAGTTTTGTAAACTGAGCTGCGGCTTGGTTAGCCTGAAACATGTTTCCGCCACCAAAAGATCCGCCAATAACAAAAATGGCAAATAAAATGGCTAAAATCTTTCCAATACCTCCAGCTCCCCTTTCTTTAAATCCCTTGGATAAATAATACATGGGTCCACCGTAAACGGTGCCGTCTTCTCCTACATCTCTATACTTAACCCCTAAGGTACATTCGGCAAATTTTGACGCCATTCCTAAAAAGCCTGCAAGAATCATCCAAAATGTAGCTCCTGGTCCACCAATAGAAAGGGCCACTGCCACACCCGCAATATGACCCAAGCCAACCGTGGCAGATAAAGCTGCGGTTAATGCCTGAAAGTGTGATACTTCCCCTTCGGCTTTCTCGTTTCGTACTGTTTCTGATGCATTTCCTCCAGGTGTGTGATCTCCATAAGAGACTCCTGCACCGTGATGTTCAATATCATCGTATTTGCCGCGAATGACTTGTATGGCTTTTTTAAACCCTGTAATATTGATAAATTTAAAGTAAATAGTAAAAAACAAGGCCCCTCCTATAAGTACGAAAAGTACCCATGGAATTTTAAAGCTTTCTGAAAATGGGATTTCATAAAAAACAGCGTCGACAAACCATCCGGTGTATTTTTTAAAAACAGCATCAATTTTATCTGCAGTGCTGATTTTCGCAAATGCAAGGGTTGGAACAATAGAATATAGAAAAGTTAGAAGTGATTTTATCATTGTGTGATTGCGCTTTTTATATAATTAGCAACTCGCAATATCTTAAATAATTACACCTTTGGCAAGTTTTGGATGTTAAATATGAACATTATCTCCAATACACTTTCATATATTCCTAAAACATAATTTTTTTTTAACCATTCGAATCAACTAAGTTTACTATCTACTAATTAAAAAAATCCATCTTGCAAAAACGCAAACTCTCTTTACTCGACGCTACCCTGATTGTCTCAGGGAGCATGATAGGAAGCGGTATCTTTATTGTTTCTAGCGATATGGCTCGTACAGTAGGTTCGCCAGGCTGGTTAATGTTGGCTTGGATACTCACTGGAGTCGTTACCTTATTAGGTGCCTTAAGTTATGGAGAGTTGGCCTCTATGATGCCAAAAGCAGGGGGGCAATATGTGTATATACAGAGAGCCTTTGGAAAGCTTACAGCCTTCATTTATGGTTGGACTGTTTTTGCGGTTATTCAAACAGGAGTTATTGCTGCTGTTGCCGTTGCTTTTGCAAAATTCTCTGGGGTTTTTATTCCTGAAGTAAGCGAGAACTATGTGGCTTTAGATTTGGGGTTTTTAAAAATAACAGGAGCTCAATTTTTGGCGGTCTCCATGGTTATTTTCCTTACTTGGCTAAACAGCCGCGGAATAAATCAAGGCAAATGGGTTCAAAGGATTTTCACTTTTACTAAAATCACCGCGCTTTTTGGAATAATGGCGGTAGGGCTTTATTACGCTTTTACCCAAAATGTACTGGCCGAAAATTTTAAGGACATGTGGTCTTCATCTACGTTTACAGAAAACGGGAACTGGGAGGCCATGACAGGAATGGCTGTGATTTTTGCTTTCGGAACGGCCTTGCTAGGTAGTTTGTTTAGCTCAGATGCATGGAATAACGTTACTTTTATTGCTGGAGAAATAGAAAATCCTAAGAAGAACATTCCGCGGAGTTTATTGATTGGAACTACGCTGGTAACCGTGATTTACTGTTTGGCTAATATTGCATATTTAAGTCTTCTTCCATTAAAGGGTGGCCTTATACTCGGCATAGAGGCTCAAGGAATTTCGCATGCCCTCAATGATCGGGTGGGTTCTGCAGCAGCAGGTGTTATGTTTGGGAATAGTGGAGTTTACATCATGGCCGCTTTAATTATGGTTTCAACCTTTGGATGCAACAATGGATTGATCTTGGCCGGAAGTAGACTTTATAAGGCGATGGCCGACGACAATTTGTTTTTTAAGCAGGCTGGAAAGCTGAATAAAAACAATGTACCTGAAAACGCATTATGGATCCAAGCCATATGGGCTTGCCTGCTTTGCTTTAGCGGCAGCTACGGGCAGCTGATTGAGTATTGCATGTTTGCCAGTCTAGTTTTTTATATCGTAACAGTTTCCGGGTTATTTGTGCTCAGAAAAAAAGAGCCTAATATGGAAAGACCTTATAAAGCAAAGATCATCTTACCGGTATTGTACATTTTATTGGCAGGGTTAATTTCTTTAGACTTACTGGTATTTAAGTGGGAATCATCGTTTATTGGCATAGGTGTAGTGGCTGTCGGAATTCCTTTATATTATTGGATCAATGCACATACTACAAAATAGCAACGCCACCTTTTTATCAATGAAGTTAGATTGGAAACACGAAGTAGTTAGCATAAAGCGGGAGGAATCACATCACTAGATTTGTGTCAAAGGACACATTCTCATCGGCAACTTTTTAGGAAATAAAGACAAAAAGAAAGGACGAGCCGTAATTAGACCCGCCCTTGTGTCATGATAAAATAAGTATCTTTTAAAGTGTATATCTAACACGAAACTTAAACGTGCTGAATGGACTTAATTGTGTAAATATTTTGTTTGTTGATTCATGTGACTTCTGAAACATCACACGTTTTTGCATTAATAGATTCGTGGCTCCAACAGATACGGTCCACTTTTTTGCTTGATCAACGGTTTTTCTAATGTTTACATTTAGGCTGTGAAACTCTCTTTCGAAAACATCAGGACTAATTCCAATACCTACAATCGCTAAACGTGGCCCTTGAACATTATAGCTTGTATTTATTTGCCAACCATCTCTGTTTTTGAAGTTTAAGCTTGCATTAATAAGGTAAGGGGATTGTCCTTGCATTTGACGATTACGTTGAATGGTTTCACCCACTCGTTCTTCTTGCTTTTTACCTTTAAACTCAGCTTCATTCATTTCAACGCTAGAATGAATCAAAGTTAAGTTAGTTGCAAAAAAGAAATTATGGTGCCTAGAAGAAATGAAGTTAAGACTTTTTCTGTACTCGAACTCGAAGCCTGTGACGACAGCCTTATCTACATTTCTTGCTTGAAAATCATCTGGAGTTTCGGCAGCATAAGCAACAATTTCAATTGGGTTTGTAAAATCTTTAACAAAAACACCTGCACTTATAATTTGGCCTTTGTTAGCAAATTTTTCCCAACGGAAATCAATGTTGGTGATATCGGTTTGTTTTAAATCTAGATTACCAATAAATGTTCTATCGGTTACTGCATCAAATATTTGTGCTAACGACTTTTCTTTAAACGAAGGGCGCGCTAAAGTTCGACTTGCATTGAATCGGATATTGGTATTCTTATCCGAACCATATATCAATGCTATAGATGGAAGTGGGCTTATTTCATTAAGAACGCTTTTACCAGTATACTTTAAACCTGCCTGATTTTCACCCGTGTACATCATGTTTGCATATTCAACACGCAAACCAACGATACTTCTTAGCTTTTTGGTGATGTGGTATTCGTTATGAACATAAGCACCAGCAACGGCTAACGTTGAGTTATAATTATTACTTGGTGAATTTTCAGACTGCACTATAAGACCTGTAGCGTTGTTATTTTCAGCTCTATATATATTACTAGATTGGAATAGTTCATTCGGATCCCCAGAGTACTTATTTTGAGTTACTATATCTCTAAATTCATAGGTATTAATATTAAAGTCTCTGTTCTTCACACTAAATGCAAAACCTGTTTTCCAATTACTTTTTTTTCCATTTAAAATAAGATCAGCCTTGGAATTCAACCCATATTCCTTTAAGTCTCTCCAAATACGTGTTACTCTAGCTCCATCACCGATGTTTAGAGTAATATCACCATTATCCTCGTAAGTGAAGAAAGTTTGACGTAAATCGGGTTCCTTATTGTTGGACATGCTGGGTGCAACACTCCATTTAATAATTGTTTTATCGCCCAGTAGTTTATGTAAACCAGCAAATGTTGCAGTCGTTACATCTCTTTGGTTGTAATATAAAACGTCTTTACCTAGAACCGCACCTGGGGTTGAGCTAATATCAGAAGAAACATTTTTCAAAAGAGCTGTTTGCTTTAAACCATTTCTTGAGTGAAATAGAGTGAAGGAGTATTGATTGTATTTTGTTCTAGTGCTTAAGTTCATTAAACCACTCCAAGCAGACTCATACTCACTTTGAGAACCTTTTTGCTCGTTGACATTAAGCATTTCATAACTACTCTTGTCACGAGGTTTAATATGTTGGCTATAAATTACCTCATCATAATGTCGGTAATTGGATTGGTGATTCACGGCAAAATTGTAACCAAAAGTTCTTCTATTGGTTTTACTTTTAATTTGATTTCCCATGCTATAGTTAAACCCATAGTCAACAAAACTGCTACCTGTTTGTGCAGCCATATCGGGAGAAAATGCACGCGTCATTTCTTCTAATCTGGTTTGGCCAGGAATAGCAGAAGGTGGAGTTTCATTGGGATTGATGGGCAACGCTCTGCTTTTTGCACCAAAAGAAAAACCATCAGCTGGACTTCCATCATAAGTTAAGAAATCGTTCCGTAAATGGATGTTCGGGTTAAAACCCAAGGATGCCGAGTAACTTATGGTTTTGTTTGATGGGAAGTCTTTGGTAATGATATCAACCAAACCTCCTGTAAAATCTCCAGGTAAGTCAGCGGTAAAGGTCTTGGTAACGAATATATTATCAATAAGATTGGTTGGAAATATATCCATTTGAACGGTATTTCTATCGGGATCGATTCCAGGAAGGTCTAGTCCATTTAATTGTGTTTTCGAATAGCGATCACCTAAACCTCTTACATAAACGTATTTACCACCTTCAACGGATAATCCGGGAACTCTAGTTATTGCTGCTCCCGCATCTGCGTCTCCCGTTTTTCGAAACGTTTGTGATGAGATGCCATTGGAAACATTCAGTGATTTTTTTTGTATTTGAAGAACGGCATTATCCGAACTTTTGGAGGCCTTGATCACGAGGCTTACTGCTTTCATGGATTGAGTATCTGTAAAGCTCTCTTCATTATCTTTTTTCGGCATAAAGAATTCGAATACTTCCATTTTACCGGCTTGAACATTGAGGCTGTTAAATGAAGTGTCGAAGTTGCTGTGTACAATAACTAAAGAATAAGAACCTGGATCCAGTTCAACATTAAAGCTTCCGATAGTATTCGTGCTTAATGTTTTCCCTATTTCTTTGATATGGACAGAGGCCCTTTCAATAGGACTTTGAGTTTCTTGGTCTTTTACAATCCCCAAAATTTTTCCTTTTTCCGAATCGGCATATAGACCAAGAACAAAGGGTACAATTAGAATACTTATTAATACTTTTTTAATCATGACATTTTTCATAAAAACCCCTGCCCACGATGTGAGCAGAGGATTGATTTATTACTACTAATAATTATTAGTCTTACTTAAAACTCGTTGTATACATCTAGTGTGCTAAACAAAGACCATCCAGCAAATGCAGATTTCTTGAAGCCAGTAGGTTTAGATGCTCCAATACTATTGTTTTTCGCAAATTCAGTGGCGAAATCACTAGCGTGGGTTGTACCAGACTTATCAAACACAATATCAGCAATTGTTTTTGCTGCAGGAGGGTTAATTACATTACCTGTAAAGTTTAATGTCCGACCTTTGTAATTATTGCTTGAAGCAACATCATCAATTTCAAGGTCAGCTCCTTCATTGAAGTTGAACCAGTAACAATCTTGAATTGTTCCTTGTGCTCCATCTCTGAAATCAGCATATTCTGCAATATCACCTCTTAATGCACCATTTTTGAATGTAAAGGCACCAGTATTATTTTGAGAACCCTCAGGTCCGTCAATTTCCATTCCGTGATCACTATTAGCACCTCCAACATATACGAAGTTATCCATGGTGCCTGAGTACGCCATATCAACATCAAATGCATCGTCTCCTTGGTACATTACAACAGCATTTTTTACATTTACTGTCCCACCAAAGAACTCAATACCATCATCAAGATTAGCAACAATTTCAATATTTTCAATTACGGTCCCGTTTCCTACAGCAGCCAATGTCAACCCGTTGATCTCTTTGCCAGCTCCTAGTACAGAACCCCCATGACGAATAGATAAATATTTAATTACTCCACTGTTATCAGCAGGATCAGATCCTCCAAAACTAGCAGCTGTAACATCAGCAGGAATACCTTCTACATTATCAGTTGTACCTGTTGATGGTGAAGCAGGTGCTTTACCACAAATAAGAAGTCCTCCCCATAAACCTTGAATCGTTTGTTCATTTAAATTACTTTTACCTATTTCACCTAATTTAATGCCATCCGCTACTGAAGTCATTATTATTGGCTTTGCAGCAGTTCCTTCAGCCATAATTTTTCCACCTTTGGCAATGATAATACAAGAAGCGTTTGCTCCTAAACCACCTGTAGCTTTAAGAATAGAGCCTGGCTCGATAGTAAGTGTTGCGCCATCTTCAATAATTACACGGCCACTTATGGTCCAAGTGGTGTCGGAAGTTACTCTAACGTCTGATGTGTAAGTGCCTTGAAGAGTAAACGGAACCCCAACATCAGGTACAACCGAATCAGGATCTTTTTCACAAGAAGAAAACAGAATAATAGCACCTAATGCGATCATACTGAAAATTGATTTGAATAGTAATTTGTTCATTTTATTTATACTTTTACGATACAAAATACGTGGCAGAAAATGTTGTTAAGATTATTGTAATTTTACGTTTTTATTAACAAAAAAATGTTTTGATAACATTGTTTTAATATTGTCTGTGAGCCCAACTATTGCTTACTTTTGCCTTAATGGAAAGTGCTCCTCTTAAACTAATTAAGGATGAACTAAAGCATAAAGATGTAGGAGAGCTAAAGGAAATTATAGCTCGTTTAGCGCGCTTTAAAAAGGACAATAAAGAATTGCTTAGCTACTTGCTTTTTGATGCAGATAATGAAGCCGAGTATATCATTATGTTAAAAGAGAGCATAGACGAATCCTTTGATTTGGTAAATAAAGAACAGGTTTACTTTGCCAAAAAAAGCATTCGAAAAATATTGCGTAACGTGAACAAGTGCTGCAGGTATTCAGGTAAAAAGGAAACAAAAATTGAGCTCCTCATTTTCTTTTGCCAAAAAATGAATGAGCTAGAAGTAAGCTGGAAGTCATATACAGCATTGAGTAACCTTTATATCAGTCAGGTTCAAAAGATCAAAAAACTCATTCCTAGCTTACACCCCGATCTTCAGCATGACTACACTCAAATAGTGGAATCATTGTAACTTTGAGTAATGATTACGATTTATCACAACAATAGATGTGGAAAAAGCAGGAAAGCCTGCGCCTTTGCCACAGAAAACGATAAGGGTTATTCCACCTATGAGTATTTAAAAGAGGGAATATCTATGGAGCAGATAAAAGAGATTTTAGATAAAGGTGAGTATGCGGTCGACGATATTTTGCGGAAAGGAGAGGCTGTTTTTAAAGAAATCTACAAAGGCAAAGAGCTCAATGAAGAAGCATTGATTCAAGCCATTATTAAGCATCCAATTTTATTGCAAAGACCCATTGCAGTGGGTTCTGATTTTGCTCTGATTCTGCGGGATGAAGAGAGTCTCATCAAATTTATTGCGCACAGTTAAAGGCTTCTTGTGCTCCTGTCTCTTTCATCTTAGTCTAGTTATTTTTGGAAAAGGGGTATCTTTACAGTTCTAGAGGTGATATTTTGCAGATCAAGTTAAGGAAGGGTGTTTATTTATTCAACGAAAGAGCAATCAATGCATGGTTTATCCAAAAAACCTTTAGGTTCGCAGCATAAGCTGTAAAGATTATATTGTGAAAATCAACTAGAACACATAATTTAGTATGGGGAATTTAAAGACAACAAGTTTAGCTATTATTGCCATTTTTCTTGGCAGTTGTGGCGCTCAGAGTAGCACAAAAACAGAAGATAGCATGGCATATAATGTAGAAAAATCAGATTCTGCTTGGAAAGCAGAGCTAAGCGAAGATGAATATAGAGTACTGAGGCAAAAAGGAACAGAGCGCCCTCATACGGGAGCATATGATCAATTATGGGATACTGGAACCTATGTTTGTAAAGGCTGTGGATCAGAATTATTTAAGAGTTCAACCAAGTTTGATGCTGGCTGTGGTTGGCCAAGCTTTTACCAGGGAATAAAGAGTGATGCAATCAAAGAGATTCAGGACCGAACACTGGGAATGACTCGAACAGAAGTGGTTTGTGCAAATTGCGGAGGGCATTTGGGGCATGTTTTTAATGATGGTTTTGGGCAACCAACCGGGCTGAGGTATTGCATTAATTCCGTGAGCCTTGGTTTTATAAAAAAGGAAGACGCAGATGTCAACACCTCGGAATAAAGACCTATTCCACTATTAATTTAAAGGTAGCAAATTGCCTTTGGTGTAAAACCCGGATGAGGTATATCCCTGCACTCATCTTACTGACATTATAATCTCCCGAAACATTATTTTTGATCCTTTGGCCGTGAGCATTCCATAGAGAAACAATGCAACCTTCAGGCAAATGATCGAATTGGATGAGATTAGATGTTGGATTTGGATGAATCTTAATGGCTTGTGCCCACCGAGGTTGAATACTATTTACATTTACCGTTATAGCACAGCCAGTAGAATCATTCTTTGGGAATAAATCAGAAGTGTCCGGCATTAAATTGGCATAAATCTCGTACTGGGTAACGGCATTGAAATGAATGTTTTTTGAACTGGCAAGCATTTCAGAACTTTTAGGGAGAAGGTTTGTAAATTCAATAATCTCTGAAAAAACAGTACGTGCTTGAGCTGGTTCTACCACTTCAATTTTAACTGCTCCAGATTTAATTGTATCTATGCCGAAATTTTCAACGAATACAGTAACATTGCTGCTATCTTCATTTGCTGTGTAAACGCCTGCACAAAACGCATTGTTCATTCGAATTGCGCCATCATATTTCTTTTGAACAGAAACAATTTTAGTAAAAGTATCATTGGCTACATCCAAGTCTGGTTCAAAGGCAAAATAGACTTTTATCATATCAAAGCCCGGATTCTGAGGAGTGTAGGTTTTTGTAAAAGTAACTTTCTTCTCTTCATAGGGCTCCAGATTTAAGCTTATACTATCCTCAAATAGTCCATTTTTCTCGAGAACTAATGTTAAATTATTCATGGTGTTAAACCCATTGTTCTGCACCGAGGCCTTATAGATTTGCTTAGAAATGCGGGCATAAGCTGTGCTTGGCGAATCTATACTAACCACTTGGGCATCCTCGCCTATTTTGACCGTAAATTCAATTTCCAGCGTATCATTCGGTCTATTTAAATCAGCATTAAAGTTGGTCATGCACCGCATGGTGTACTTACCTGCTTGGCCCAAATCAAAGGTATTGGGAAAGGTGATGGGTAAAAGTTCGCTGGTATCTAAATTGGTTGATTTGATATCGTAATAAACGCGAGTACTATTTTTCCATATTTCACATATAATAGGGACCAGTCCAGGAGGGGAATTAAACCCTTCATTTTTAAACGTAGCTTTGGGCGCCAAGAAAGCTCCTGGGGATTTTGTAAACGTTTCTTTATCTTCAGGAAAATCAATGCTATTTACCTTGTAATCATACGGATGGCCCACATTAAAGGTATAGGATAAAGAATCATTCTCTGGGTACTCATCATCGGGATGTTTGGTAATAAATACCGCTTGGTAGATTCCCTTCTTATGGGGAACAAAGCTTTTAAGAGGCACTGTTTTTATTTCATCTGCCCGTGCATCATATAAAACGGTATCATTATAGGTTTGATTTGAATAAACGGTGTTAATCTCTAATCGAAGTTCAGAGTCAAACTCCTCAATGAGTCCTTGGTTTTGGATTTTTCCTTGGGGGACAAATGGTACATTAGGGGTGTAAAATGATGATGAAGTAGGAATTCCTTCTTCAAGCATAACCAAGTCCCTTAATCTCAGTATTCGGACATTTCTTACAACGGTATCGTTAGGTAAATAAATATCTCCCGGCATTTCAGAAATAAAGCGCACTTTTAGACTTCCTGTATCTGTGCATCGATAGGTAGGGAAAATAAGAAACCGGGTTTCATTCGGTGCAAAAGAGCTAGTTATGGTCTCATTGTACAAAACGGTATCTCCTCGTTTCATTTCGCATCGTATATTAAACGTTGGTGTTTGATCAAAACCGTAGTTTCCAAAAACGCACAAGGGGCCAATGGTGTCGATTTGATGTTTTAAAATAATATTGTCTAAAGGCTCGTAAACCGTATTAAATCCTACATCTTTGGTTAACCCAACAAACATAGTTTTCCCCATGGTGTCGTTATCATTTACCTGATCGCTTGGGTGGGATACAATAAATTGTACTTGATTCATCCCTTTAATAAAGGGGAGTATTTTTTTATTAAAGACAATGCTTTTACTGCCTCCGGAATACAAAGTATCTGTCACAGTCTCGTCATAGAAAACCGTTCCAAAATATTGCATAATGCAACGCACCTTAAAGGGAGTAGTTACATCGTGAACGCCTATGTTTTTCACTACACACTCTGGATAAAAGGAGGTATCTACGCTGGTATTAAACGTATCTGAGGGCAGAATGATTTGACTTACAACCAAATCGGTATCTGCTTGAATTCGTGGTTCGATAAGGAACCGAAAGGGAGAGTTTGGTGCAAAATCTATCCAAGTCGTATCGCCTTTTGGAAAGGCATATAAAAAGGTATTTGGCCTCACTGGGTTTTCTGGTTGATATCCAAAAGCCACATTGGTTGTGCTCAATTGTCTAACTCCTGTAAAGAAGGTTCCAGAGACCTTGAGCGGCGTTTTTAAATCTAAAATATAT
>JAURQA010000095.1 GCA_030836345.1 Bacteroidota bacterium | reverse complement strand
TATTAAAAATTAACCTATTTTTGTTCACCTAAAAATGCAGAAAAAGACGCTTTTAAAAGCATGGAAATTAATGTGTCAAGCCAGAGCTATGGCACATATATACGATGAGAATAGGCCCATTACTAAGTATGTGCATAGCACAAGTAAAGGGCATGAAGCCATTCAATTAGCCACGGCATTTTTATTGCAAGATATAGATGTAGTCTATCCCTATTATCGTGACGAAAGCATACTTTTAGGCATTGGACTGGAGCCCTATGAGCTCATGTTGCAATTATTGGCAAAGGCCGATGACCCCTTTAGCGGGGGAAGAAGCTACTACTCACATCCATCCTTGCGAAGAGATGGCATGCCTTTAATACCACATCAAAGCAGTGCTACAGGAATGCAATGCATCCCTGCAACGGGTGCTGCACACGGAATAAAGTATAAGGAGGAGCAAGGCTTACTTGAGGGTGATCAAAAACCCATTGTTATTTGTTCCTTGGGCGATGGCAGTGTAACGGAAGGTGAAGTAGCAGAGGCTTTCCAAATGGCTGTATTACACAAGCTTCCTATTATATATTTGGTGCAAGACAACGATTGGGGCATCAGTGCCACGGGCGATGAAATGCGGGCCAATGATGCCTACCATTACGCGGCAGGCTTTAAAGGAATGCGCCGCATGCGCATCAAAGGCAATAATTTCGAAAAGTCCCATGAAGACATGGAAAAAGCAATCACCTTTGTTCGCGAAAATAGAGAACCCATGATTGTACATGCAAGCTGTCCCCTACTCGGGCACCACACCAGTGGAGTGCGTAGCGAGTGGTACAGGCATGATATGGAGGAGGATACCGCAGAAGACCCTTGGCCAATTTTGCGAAAAACATGCATTAGAAGAGGTCTATTGGCTACGGAATTAGAAACCATTAGAGTAGCAGAAGCAGCATTTATACAAGAGCAGTTTGATAGAGCTGTGGCAGCGGATGAACCCGCTCCTGAACAGCTATTTGAACATGAGTTTGCCCCCACCCCAATCCTTGAGGAAACAGGCCAGCGTGCACCTGATGACAAGGAGCCCATTGTTATGGTTGATGCGGCTTTATTTGCCGTAGATGAGATCCTTAAGAAACATCCTGAATCCTTGCTTTATGGGCAGGATGTTGGAAAACGATTGGGAGGTGTTTTTAGAGAAGCGGCCACCCTGGGAGATAAATATGGAGAAGGACGTGTGTTTAACACTCCCATTCAAGAGGCTTACATTGTAGGAAGCACCGCCGGATTTAGTGCCGTAGGATGCAAGCCTATAGTGGAAATTCAGTTTGCCGATTACATTTGGCCTGGTGTAAATCAACTGGTTACAGAACTGAGCAAAAGTTGCTATTTAAGCATGGGAAAATTTCCTATATCTTCCGTAATACGTGTACCTACAGGCGCTTATGGCGGAGGGGGACCCTATCACAGTGGAACGGTAGAAAGCAGTATCCTGCCAATCAAAGGAATAAAAATAGCATTTCCCAGCTGCGCTGCAGATATGAAAGGCTTGTTAAAATCGGCGTATTATGATCCAAATCCGGTGCTTATGTTTGAGCATAAGGGCTTGTATTGGAGCAAGGTACCAGGGACAGAACTGGCCAAAAACCCGGAACCCGATGAGGATTATGTGATTCCGTTTGGGAAGGGCCGCGTGGTGCAAGAGGCCGCTGCTGATAAGGTGAAGTATGGAGAAAGTGCCGTTGTAATTACTTATGGGATGGGTGTTTATTGGGCGCTAGAAGCCGCAAAGGAGCTAAATGGTTCCATTGAGGTGGTGGATTTACGAACCCTGGCCCCGTATGATCATGAAATGGTGGTTGCTCAAACCAAAAAGCATGGCAAAGTACTTATGCTTACAGAGGAAACAGTGCGAAACAGCTTTGCTGAAGCCCTGGCTGGAAGAGTGGCGAATGAATGTTTCCAAGATTTGGATGCACCCATTGCTATAATGGGTACAGAAAACTTGCCGGCGGTTCCCTTAAACATGAGCCAAGAAAGCATTATGCTGCCCAATGCCAAAAAGGTAAAGGCTAAGTTAGCGGAGCTTTTATCCTACTAAGCATTTACATTTTTGAGCAAAAAAGCTGTATGTAGAAGTAAGCACCCATTTTGGTGGCTTAGCAAATAGCTATCATCTATGACTTTTTTATTTTTAGTTCTTTGGAAAAGTCAGCAATGGTGTTATCCATCTCTGTTAAGTCTTTTTCCAAAGCTTTTAGTCTAGCACTAACATCATCTAAATCCACAACAAGCCCTTTCTCAAAGGCGTTTATATAGCGAGATATATTTAAGTTATAGTTATTTTCTGCTACCTGATTTATGGGCGCAACATAGCTATAGTAATTTTGCGATTCTCTGCTGCGGTAGGTTTCTACAATTTTAGTAATATGCGCTTCCTTTAATCTGTTACGGGTTTTTTCTTTTTTGTAATCTTGAGAAGCATCTATAAATAAAATACTATCCTTATGCACTCTGTTTTTCTTAAATACCATAATACAACTAGACACTCTGCTTCCGTTCAAGATATTTGCAGGCAGGCCTATCACGGCATCTAAATAGTTGCATTCTTTGATGAGATACTGTCGAATATGGCCTTCATCTGCCCCTCTAAATAACGCGCCATGGGGCAATACCACAGCCATCGTTCCGTTCTGGGCTAAGTGGTATAACATATGTTGTACAATTGCATAATCGGCCTTGTTTTTAGGAGCTAACCTACCCCAAGGCCTAAAACGTTTATCCAACATTAATAAGGGGTTCCCACTCCATTCGACCTTAAATAAGGGATTGGCTACAATGGCTTCAAAACGAAGGTGCATGTGCTGGGGGTCTTCCAGAGAATTTCCTTGCCTTATATCAAACCTATCGCTATACACATTGTGCAAGATCATATTCATTCGAGTCAGGTTATAGTTGACCCGATTGACTTCTTGCCCATAAAAACCAAATACTCCTCTGACTTCTTTGGCTACATGCAGCAGTAAGGATCCAGAACCACAGGTGGGATCATATATATTTGAAAGTGACTCCTTGCCGGTAGTTACAATCTTGGCGAGCACTTTAGACACTTCTATTGGAGTATAAAACCCGGAGGATTCTTGCCTTTCACCCTTGGCAATAAACCCAATTAAATACTCAAATACATCCCCCATATCATGGTATCCGTTGCTATCAATCTGAAAATGAATGTGATTAAGTTGAGCCATTACTGCAGAAATAATGGCGTTGCGCTGCTGCGGAGTATTCCCTAGCCTGGAGGAGCTAAAATTTAGCTCTTCAAACAGGTGCTTAAACGCTTCCTCGCTTGCTGTGCCTAAAGCACTTTGCTCTATGCCGTAGAAGGCGGCACACAGGTCGTCTAAAATAAAGGTATCCTGGCTATCTGTAGCCTTTCCTTTGGTTGCTATCTTGGAGAACAAGGCAGAAGGAGGCAAAAAATAACCTAATGCACCCAAGGTTTCCTCTTTTAGGGCTTCTAAATACTTTTCTCCTTTTGGACTGTTTTCTTTAATATTCGCATAAGTAATGTCTTTTTTTTCTAACCATTTATTGGCATACCATTCCACCCGATCGGATAGTGTTTTAAAAAAAATAAGGCCTAAAATGTAGTTATGACGATCAATAGTTGGCACCTTAGCCCTGACGAGTTCCACAACCGTGCATAGCTGCTGTTCAATTTTTCTTTTGTATTCTTCTTGCATTGTAACAAAATATTAGGATTTGGTAAAAGTAATATATTTAAATTAAAATAAAACACTATATTGTATACTATTTTAAAATTAAATATATTTAAACCTGTTATTCCTATAGTTTTTTAAATTAGACGGCATCTCTTTTTTTATTCCAAGTAAAAGGCAACCTTTTGGTCCATTTATGTGTTAATTTTGTAAGACCATGGATTTTAACTTTAATACAATTACAGAGGCCCTTGAGGACATTAAAAATGGCAAGGTGGTTATTGTGGTGGATGATGAGGATCGCGAGAATGAAGGTGATTTTCTCACTGCTGCTAATAATATGACTCCTGAACTTATTAATTTCATGGCCACGGAGGGTCGCGGACTAATATGTGTACCCCTAACGGAGGAGCGCTGCTCTGAATTAGACTTGGATTTAATGGTGGGTAAAAATACGGCAACGCATGAAACAGCATTTACCATTTCGGTAGATTTGCTGGGTCAGGGTTGTACTACTGGAATTAGTGCGCAAGATCGATCTAAAACGGTTCAGGCACTCATACATCCAGATACCACCTCAGATGACTTGGGGAAACCGGGTCACATCTTTCCATTGAAAGCTAAAAGCGGAGGAGTGTTAAGGCGGGCTGGTCATACTGAAGCTGCTATTGATTTATCTCGTTTAGCTGGATTTGAACCGGCTGGATGCATCGTTGAAATATTGAATGAAGATGGAACCATGGCACGTTTGCCTGATTTAATAAAGGTGGCTAAAAAATGGGATTTAAAATTGGTGAGTATCGCAGATTTAATTGCCTATCGATTAGAGAATGAATCCTTGATTAAAAGACAAGTATCCGTAGAAATGCCTACGAAATACGGCGATTTTGAATTGATTGCTTTTACCCAAACCAATACCAATGAGGAGCATTTGGCGTTAGTTAAAGGAACATGGGAAACAGATGAGGCTATCCCGGTAAGAGTGCATAGCTCTTGCATGACGGGTGATATTTTTGGCTCTTGCCGATGCGATTGCGGAGAGCAGTTAACGGCAGCCATGGCTCATATAGAAGCGTATGGAAAAGGCGTGGTGGTTTATATGAACCAAGAAGGGCGCGGCATTGGTTTATTGAATAAATTAAAAGCCTACAAACTTCAAGAAAATGGGCTTGATACCGTGGAAGCTAACCTAAAATTGGGTTTTGGCATGGATGATAGAGATTATGGTGTGGGAGCTCAAATATTGCGTGACCTTGGCGTAAGTAAAATGAAACTCATGAGCAATAATCCAAAAAAGAGAACAGGTTTACTCAGCTTCGGCCTGGAGGTTATTGAAAGTATTCCACTGAAGGTGGATGCAAATCCACACAATAAGGGATACCTCAAAACCAAAAAAGAAAAACTAGGACATACGCTGTAATATGCCTTTTGAACCTACCAAAGATGATGTTGATGTGCTATCTTGCTTTTTGCACGCAGAAACCATAACAGCAGCTATTGAAGATACAGATTTGGATCTTTTTGTGGTTAAAGACATTCTCTATCACCTATTTCATCATAGGTATTTAAAAAATGTGGGGGGAGGAATTCTTTTTCACAAGGATGACCTGGAAAATACATTTTTTATTATTACTGCTAAAGGATATGAGTTGCTTGACAATGTTCAGGCATAAAAAAAGAGCCCCATTGGTGCCCTTCCTTTAATAAACAAATGATTATTTTGCGGTTACCTTAAAATCAAAGGCCATACTTAGCACTTTACATATAGAAGCAACATCTCCGCTATTTTCAAATTTACCTGTAAATTTCTCGCCGAGCTTACCTTCTGGTATAACCAAAGTTTTTCCAGTTATTGCTTGAAGGTCATCTTTAATTTGAGAAAGAGTGGCATTTTTATATTTTAGTGATTTATTAACCCCATTCCAATTATTAAAATCAAATACGGGTTCTTTGGTTAAGGTCTGATTTGCGAAGGAAACCGATTGGTTTTTGATTAATAAAACTTCTTCTTGTGCTGAAGTTACTTTTACTTTTCCGCTATATACCACGACTTGTTGATTTCTTCTTGTATCGTTTCTTACTTCGAAAATCGTGCCTAGAACAGTTGTTGTTAGATCTTCTGACTGCACAATGAACGGACATTCTTCATTTCGCACAACAGTAAATTTTGCTTGGCCTTTAAGATAAATGGTCCTTGTTTTATTGCCATAATTATTCAGTACTTCTAAGGTGCTATTTGGAGCAATTTTTACGGTGGTTCCGTCTTTCAAAGAAATCACCTCAAACTCACCATAGTTTGTAGCAAAGGTTTCAACTCCACTCTTATCATCGGTTGATAATGTGTTGTATGTAAAAACACCAGATACCACTAAAATGACAGCGGCGGCATACTTTATCCAAGTCATTCTCCGAACCTTATTTTTTGCTTTGAGCTCAAATAACTCCCATGACTCTTCAGTAGCATGTTCTGTTGAGTAGGTGTAATTGCCCGCCAGATCCCAAACGTCCTGCAGGTCTTTAGGAATGCTTTTGTTTTTGCTTTCTTCCATTTCTCTTTCCCTAATTCTTTTGCACTACGCTATTAAGCGTTTAGATACCTTGGCCGCATCCACTCGTTGTTTAAGTACATGAACGGTTCCTGCATATTGAGGATTCTTCTTTAACCATACCTCAAAAGCAACTTGCTCCTGTTTGTTCGCCATCCCAGCCAAATATTTAGTAATGGTATTTGATGCTAAAATCTCTTTCATCGCATTTTTTCTACTCACTTATACACCGCGATTACTTCTTACCCCTAAAAATAATTAAAAAAAAACCAACTTACTGAACAAAAGCGCGTTGTTCTTTAATAAATTGCGAATTGAAATCTAAAATAGACTCCGTTACGCCGCTCACTTAAAGACCCAAAAGGCCGTATTTAATAATGCAATACAATGCACGAAACCCGTCTCTCCAACCAATCTTCTTTCCTTCTTCGTAGGTTCTACCATAGTAGCTAATACCCACTTCATAGACCCTAATTTTTGGTATTCTGCTTAGCTTAGCTGTTACTTCGGGTTCAAAGCCAAATCTGTTTTCCTTCAAACTCAGAGATTTTAAGATTCGCGCATCAAACATTTTATAACAGGTCTCCATATCAGTCAGGTTTAAATTGGTGCATGCATTAGAGCATGCGGTCAAGAACTTATTCCCTAAACTGTGCCAGAAAAATAGAATTCGATGAGGTTTACCTCCCATAAATCGACTGCCATATACCACATCTGCATCCCCAGATAAAAAAGGCTTTAACAGATCATTATACTCTTCTGGATCATACTCTAAATCTGCATCTTGTATTACAATTAAATCGCCATTGGCCTTATCTATCCCTGTATGCAATGCGGCTCCCTTTCCCTTATTTTTTTCGTGTTTGTAATAGCTAATGGGCAACG
>JAURQA010000094.1 GCA_030836345.1 Bacteroidota bacterium | reverse complement strand
TAAAACAATAAAAACCAAACCTTTTCCGGTTCGTTTGTTTGAAACCCAGCCACTCAGGGCAACTTGCTGATCGATGGTTTTTTGTAAGTCAGAAATATGCATGATTATTTTAAAAAATTAGCAGTAGCAAAGATACAAACAGACCTTGCATAAAACATAAAAAGAACGGCTTGGTTTTCATGGGTGGAAATACTTTGTCACCACATAAATTTTCCGTATTTTTGGTTTTTTAAGTATTCAAAAAAACATGAGTGGTTTTAAGCAAATATTATCGCATAAAATGATGCAAAAACTGAGTCCTCAGCAGATTCAATTCATCAAGCTTTTGCAAATGTCCACTCTTGATTTTGAGGAAAAAATAGATCAGGAACTTTTAGATAATCCTGCCTTAGATAACAGTCCGGAGGCCAAAGATGAGAAACTGGAGGATCAGAAAGAGGAATACGAAGATGATTATCAGAAGGAAGACGTTGATATAAACGATTACTTGAATAACGGCGACGACGGAGGTGGATTTCGTTTAAATGAAGACTATAACGAAGAACAAAAAGATATTCCCATTGCGAGCCAAAAGAGTTTTCAAGAACAATTGGTGGATCAAGCTAGATCTACATTTTACAACGAACGAGAACTTGCTTTAGCTCTTCACCTTGTAAATAGTATTGAAGATGACGGCTATTTACGCAGAGATCTAAGAGCCATTGTTAATGACTTGGCATTCAATGAAAATGTTAGCTCCAGCTTAGAAGAATTAGAAAAAATTCTCATTAAAATTCAGAATTTTGACCCTCCTGGTATTGGCGCAAGAGACTTAAGAGAATCTCTTTTATTGCAGTTGCATAAGAAAGATCATGGAGAAAACAAGGCCATTCATTTGGCTCAAAAGATTCTCAAAAATCACATGGAATCTTTTACAAAAAAGCACTATCAAAAAATTATACGCAGCCTAAAAATAACTGAAGAACAGCTGAAAGAAGCAATCGCAGAAATTGTAAGGCTAAACCCTAAACCGGGTGGCCTTGGTCAAGTCCAAGCAAAAACACAATACATCATTCCAGACTTTACTGTAGTAAATACAGAAGGTGAGCTTAAAGTTCTTCTCAATGGAAGAAATACACCTGATCTAAGAGTAAATCGCGCTTATAGTGAAACATTGAAAAACTATGATGTTGCCAGCAAAAAAGATAAGGAACGATTAAAAGACTCTGTACAATATATAAAACAAAAGCTTGATGGAGCAAAGTGGTTTATTGATAGTATTCGACAAAGACAGCATACCTTAATAACTACTATGCAGGAAATTGTCAAACAACAAACCGAATTCTTTACTGATGGAGATGAAACCTCTTTAAAGCCTATGATTCTCAAGGATATTGCAGAGAAAGTTAACTTGGATATTAGTACCATATCTAGAGTAGCCAATAGCAAGTATGTTGAAACGGAATTTGGCATGTTTGCTTTAAAGTTTTTCTTCAGCGAAGGCGTATCTAATGCTGAGGGTGAAGAAGTAAGTAATCGCGAAATAAAAAAGATTTTAAGTACTGCAATCGTGGATGAGAACAAGCGTAAGCCCCATACAGACGAGGCTTTAATGGTTTTATTGAAAGAAAAGGGATACGGCATTGCGCGAAGAACCGTGGCGAAGTATCGGGAACAATTAAATATTCCTGTAGCACGTTTACGCAAGGAGATTTAAAGTCTCTTTAAACAATTGTATTACTTTTGCAAACTTATAACGAAAAGAATATGACTACAGCATTCGATTTCGAAAAAGACATTTCAGACTTAGAGTCCCAATTGGAAAAAGCACAGGCAACTCAAAACAAAGGAAAAGTTAATTTGTCTAGCACCATTGAAGATCTTGAGTCTCAATTAAAAAAAACCAAGAAGAATATATATGCCAATCTAACTGGGTGGCAAAAAGTGCAAATAAGCAGACATCCTGAAAGACCTTATACACTCGACTATATCGATCATATAGCCACAGATTTCATTGAACTTCATGGGGATAGACATGTAAAAGATGATAAGGCCATTGTTGGTGGTTTTGGCTGTATTGATGGCCAAACATATATGATTATTGGCCAACAAAAAGGGAGAAACACGAAGGAAAGACAGTTTAGAAATTTTGGGATGCCAAATCCTGAAGGATATCGAAAAGCACTTCGCTTAATGAAACTCGCTGAAAAATTTAATAAACCTGTACTCACGCTAATTGATACTCCTGGTGCATCGCCTGGTTTAGAAGCGGAAGAGCGAGGGCAAGGGGAAGCCATTGCTAAAAACTTAATGGAAATGGCCGTGCTTGAAGTTCCTATTGTTTGTGTAATTATTGGCGAAGGTGCCAGTGGCGGAGCCTTGGGTATTGGCGTGGGTGATAAAGTGCTTATGATGGAACATACCTGGTATAGCGTAATTTCTCCAGAGAGTTGTTCTTCCATTTTATGGAGAACCTGGGAGTTCAAAGAAAGAGCTGCTGAGGCTTTAAAATTGACGGCCAATGATATGCTGGGAAATGGCTTAATTGATGGAATTATTAAAGAGCCACTGGGCGGCGCTCACAACGCGCCGGAAGAAGCATATGCTTCACTTAAGACAGCTGTCAAAAGAGAAGTGAAAGCGCTGCAAACCTTATCTAAGGAAGATCTAATTGAGGAGCGCATAGCTAAATTCTCTAACATGGGCTTTGTGAATGAGGCTGATGACGAATAACCCTTCATTCAAAAACCAAACAACACGTATTTACTTAAGCAGAGATTTCTATATCAACCCCTTTTTTTATTAAGGGTTGGCTAATCAATTCCCACAGCAATGCGGCATAGATTAGAATACAAGGAAACACTTTTAATTGAAGGTCTGATACAATAACCATTCTCCACGCTTTTGGATATATGTCTGATGGCCCTAAACAGGTAAATAGAATAATTGGAACAATCAGAAAAAGCTTCATTTTAATGGATATTTTACTGTATTCCCACCAGATAACCACTCCCGTTACGGCTATAATAAACGTTGCAGATTCTGACATATGATTAAAGATGACCATCCAAAGCAGCCAACTTGCGGCCATTAAAATTTTTGTGTTTTCCTGCCGGTTCATAGATTTATAGATGTTTAGTCCGAACTGAAAAAATAACGCGAATAAAACTACTAATGTTCGATTAGGTTCCCAGTTAAACCATGCTTGCAACCAACCCAAGAAAGAGTATTTTAGAAAAGTACTCTGATCCGCTTTCAATAAATCGAAATAATTGCCGTATTGCCAAAAAAGTGTTTTAAAAGAAACAATGACTGTGGGAATAACAAACAGGATGAAACCCCAAAGTATAGCATATGCAATCCCTTTCTTATGCCAACCTTTGTAAAAAAGAAACATAGCAAAAAACACGATTCCGAATAGTTTAATAGCCGCAGTAAGCCATATAAAAAGCGAAGCTCGGCTAAAGTCCTCTTGTTCTAAATAAATATAAGACCATAACAGAAGCCCTGCTATTAGCGCATTGGATTGCGAGTTAAGAACAGCAATATATAGCTCCAAAACACCTATGACTAGTCCAAAAATAAAGAATCGGTTTGATTGCTTTTGAAGCCTAAATAAGGCAAATAGCCACACCAAAGCATTGAGTAAATTCCACGCGCTTAACCCAATTATATCTGGTACTGATAAAAAAGGTGAAAAAAGAAGAGCAAATGTAGGAGTGTATTTAAATACATCGTAGTGCTCCTTTTCATACCCTTGATACAAATTGGTTCCTTGCGACAGATGGCTAGGCGAGTTCTTAAAAATGATATAGTTATTATAATGCGTGCAAGTATCGCTGGCCTTCGAAGTGCTATACTGCTTAACAGAAATAAAAATAACTAATAAACTTACAAGTGCTAGAAGTACTTGCTGCCATCGCTCCATTTTCATTCATCACAAAACAAGACAAAACAGTGGGATAAAACAAAAACACGCCAGGAAATTACTGAGCTAAACCCTTGTTTTCCTTAAATTTTTTACAATTGAAACTTTTGTTTTTTATTTATTGTAAAATGTTACAGATATTTGCAGTACAAAAAAAATATGTTAGGACTAGGACAAAAATTTCCAGAATTTAAGAAAACGGCTATCATGGCCGATAAATCATTTGGCGAAGTATCTTCACAAGACCATATCAAAGCAGGAAAATGGATGGTGATTTTCTTTTATCCCAAAGATTTTACTTTCATCTGCCCAACAGAAATTGTTGAGTTTAATAATGATCACAGTAAGTTCACAGATTTGGGTGCTGAACTATATGGTGCTTCTACTGATACTGCTGAAGTACATTTAGCTTGGAGAGTACACGACCCAAAGCTAGGAGGATTAACTTTCCCTCTTATTGAGGACACATCAAAATCGTTAAGTACAGATTTGGGAATTTTACAAGCTGGAGGAGTCCCTTAT
>JAURQA010000093.1 GCA_030836345.1 Bacteroidota bacterium | reverse complement strand
TTGCATCGCATCGCGTGCATCATCTTCACTACTGATGTATCTGCGGCATGTGGCAAGCATTTGTGGACCCACTAATTTAAAGAGTTCAAATTGTGCAGAGGTATCGTTTTGCTTGCACGCATCTAATATTTTTAGGAGTTCACTCACGGTGTTCTATTTCTTTGTCTGCTAAATTACAAAAGGGTTGCATCAAATGAAAACACCTTTTATTTCACTAAGCAATAATGGCCTAGATGCTATGAAATAAATAACTCTGCGCTAATATTATCTGCTATCAAACGGCCTTTACTTAAAAGTTTAATGGTGTTATTTTCAATTTTTATCCATTGGTTTTGTTTCATTTTCTCCAGTGCTGGCATGCTCTCATCAAGCCATTTGGGATAGTAGGAGAGTATAGTATCAATGCGAAGCCCTGAGCTTAGACGCAATTGTGTAAGTATGGTTTCATTCGCTAAATCTAAATCACTTAAAACTTCTGAAGTTTGTGGAAGTTCTCCAAGGTTAACTTTCTTTATGTACGCTGCATTGTTGGATGCATTCCAAAACCGTGTTTTGTCCTTATAGCTATGGGCAGATGGCCCAATGCCAAGGTATGGTTTATTCTTCCAATAGTTGGAGTTGTGAATTGCTCGGTGTTCTGGTTTACATAAATTAGAAATTTCATAAAAATCCCAATGGTTTGAAGCGGCTAATTCTGTCAATTTCATAAATTGATTGGATTGGTGTTCATCATTGGTTTCGGGGATAAGGCCTTTTTTTACTTGATTAGCTAGCGCGGTTTTACTTTCAACCGTAAGGGCATATGCCGATAGATGATTGGCACCAGAGTTTAAAGCCCAGTTAAGCTCAAATTCCCATTGTTTATCTGTTTTAAGATGACTTCCGTAAATCAAATCAACACTTATATCGGCTATGCCAGATTGCAAACTGGTATCTACTGCTATCAGCGATTCAGCCGCGGTATGACTTCGATTCATAAAAGCCAACTCCTCGTTATTTAAGCTTTGCAAGCCTATGCTTAAGCGGTTAATTCCAGCAGCGTTCCATTTTTTGACGGCCATGGGATTAATATCATCGGGGTTTGCTTCTAAGGTTAACTCTAAATGCGCGGAGAAGCTAAAACTGTTTTTAAGGGTCTCAATGATTTTTTTATATTCATCTTCTTCTAGAATAGATGGAGTGCCACCACCAAAATAAATGCTTTCAAAAGTGAATTCCTGCCAATCCGATTTTTTGAGTAAAATCTCATCAATGATCGCGCTTATCATTTCTTTTCGGTATGAAAAGTTTGTGCTAAAATGAAAATCACAATAAGTACATGCTTTGCGGCAAAAGGGAATATGTATGTAGATGCCTGCCATTTAAAATTGCTTTGCTTTACTTTGCATAAAGGTTGAAACACGTAAGGTTAATCATAGGAATTATACTGAGCTATTTTGCGCTATTTGGCAAAGTTAATGCACAGGTCCAAACAGATACCTTTACCCTTACATTAGATCAGAATTTTTCTGAATATCATTTTCAGAAAAAGATGATTTATCCCCTGGTTCGACAAGGTTTTTTAACCGCAGGAGCAAAAAGGATTGGCCCTTTTCAATGGTTTGTAACGAAAGGCAGGCGTTTTTCTTACCTTATCAATAAAGAGGGTCTAGCAGACAGTGTCATTAGCCTTTCTCAATACAATGAATGGGTGGGGCAATGGCTCAAGGAGCAAAATTCCTTGGGGTATCCATTTGCCAATGTTCGCCCTGCTCTGGTTAAGCAACGATCTGACACCTTGGAGATGGAGATCTTAAAATCATATGGCGATCAATGGCATTATGATTCTGTTGTTTTTGATAATTTCTCTGTTTCCCCTCGTTTGTTAAAATGGGCCGCAGGGATTGAGGCTAAAGAGCTTGTTTCGGACCGGAAGAATAAACTGCTGCTGGAGCGTTTGCTGGCGATCAATGGATTTAGCTCAAGCAATCCAAAAATTAGCTATAGTAAATCGGGGAACACCCAATGGACTCATTTCTCCATTCATAAATCCAGAAAAGACTTTTTAAGCGGAATTGTAGGACTAAATACAGACGGTTCGGGAAATCGAACCATCACTGGTGAATTGAATGGGGAGTTTTATAATGTCTTGAATTCTGGTTCAGGAATGCAGTTTTCTTGGCAAAGCTTTAGGGCACGTTCTCAAGATTTTAAAATTAGTGCTCAAGTTCCCTTTCTCTTTGGTCTCCCTTTCATAACCACTGGTGATTTTGAATTTCAGAAATTTGATACTTTATATACCTCTACCAAAAGAGGTTTGGGTTTTCAGTTCCCAATGAGCAAAGACTTAGTCATAGGCTTTCATTATGATGTTACCGATAGAAGCCGGATATTTCCTGATGAGAATTATGTTCGAGCTAGACGTGAGTTGCCAAATAATCCCAATAGTAAGGCTCGATTATATGGGTTTCAATTGCATTACAGAAAAGGAGATTTATCTTACTTCAGTCGTCGCAAATTATCTCTACGAGCCGCAGTAAATGTGGGCAGTAGAACATTTGTTAAAGATGCAAGTATTGCTGCCATCACATGGACTTCTAGCGATGGAAAAGTGGAGAATGTATATGATTCCTTGGAAAGGACGAGTGGGCTAAAAAGCAATCAACTGCTGGCCAATGTAGATTTTAATTGGCATACTCCTTTGAATAAACTATTTGTGCTACGCACGTTTTCGACGGTGAATGTATTGCGGCTTCCTCAGGTATTTTTTAATGAACTTTCCAGATATGGTGGAATAAAAACTTTAATTGGTTTTAATGAGCAAAGTA
>JAURQA010000092.1 GCA_030836345.1 Bacteroidota bacterium | reverse complement strand
CTGTGAATAAAAGTTTTGCCCTGCGCGCGGGTATTGGAATGTTCCGAAAAGGCCTTATTACAGCCAATGGGACGGAAGGGCGATTGAGAAAACAAATTTCTATTACATATCAAATACCACAGTATCCGGTATCTGTTGATATAGGTTATTCCCAGTGGGTTGGACCAACAGCCACTGTTCGATATTTAATGCCGTTGTAAATCCGGATTATCGCATTTAACCCTAAAACAAGTAAACCGCGCTTAGGTTCAAGTTGAGCGACCACACATTGATACCTGGAAAGAAGTGCCACTCATTTTTACTCTAGCTTGTATGCTAATAATAAATGAAACTACTCTTTTTAGCTAATCGTATTCCCTATCCGCCATATAGAGGAGATAAGTTAAAAATTTATAACCTCGCTAGAGCACTACACACCAAGAATCAGCTTGTATTGATTGCTTTTTACGAAAACCATCACGAGCTAAAATACAAAAAGGATTTACTCAAATATTACGATGAGGTACACTTGATTAAATTAAAGAACGGTGTTGTATTATGGAATTTAATTAGAGTAATAGTTAATCGGAACATTCCGTTACAAGTTGCGTATTTCAAATCAAGAAAAATGACTAACACTCTGAACCGAGTTATAAAAGATTTCGATCCAAACGCAATTCATATACAACATTTGCGTATGGCACAATTCATTGATTACAAAAATATTCATCGTGCCTTGCTTGATTTACCTGATGCTATCTCTATGTATTTTCAACGGCGCAGAGACTGTACCAATAACCCCATTAAAAAACGCATACTTAATGAGGAATATATCCGTTTGTTGAAGTATGAAAATAGTCACTTAAAGAGATTTAAATCTGTATTGTGTTGCAGCCAAGAAGACCTTAATTATCTTTTAAAAAGACACCCAGGACCTACCTACAAAGTACTGGAGAACGGCGTAGATACACATACCTTTCAACCTCACAAGAATAGCATTAAAACCCATGAACCACGCATACTTTTTACGGGTAACATGGATTACGCTCCAAACGTGGACGCCGTATGCTATTTCGCACATGAAATTTTCCCTAAAATAAAAGAAAAACATCCCACAGCAATATTTGAAATTGCGGGTCAAAAACCCCTTAAAGCCGTATTGGAATTAAATGAAATAAACGATGTAGAAGTAACTGGATTCGTTCCACGACTGCAAGACGTTTATGCTCGAGCATCGGTTGTGGTTGCACCGATTCGATTTGGTGCGGGTACTCAGAACAAGGTACTGGAGGCCTTATGCATGGAAGTGCCTGTCGTTTGCACTCCCATTGGCTTTTTTGGTTTATCCGTAAAAAATGGAGATGGTATCTACTGTGAAGAAAACACAACCCATTTTATAAACCGTTTGAATCACGTTCTAGATGAATTAGCCCCTCACAAGTTGATGGCCACCAGAACTGGTGCAATTATCAGAAACAAATATTCCTGGACTGAAATCGCAAAGAAACTGGAAGGTTATTTCAAGGAGATTGCTGAGAAAAACTAGAAAAAGTAAATCGCAGATGCGTTTAAATTGCCAGACCAAACATTAATTCCTGGAAAGCGAAAATCTTGTGCTACACCATCGGGGTCATAAACCCAGTTGAAATTATAAGTTCTCATAAGATGTAGGGTAAATGACACCAAGAGGTTATTTTTAAAATAAGGGCGTTGATACAAAAACTTAAATCCCCAATCCACATATCTTTTCGAGTAATCCTTCCATAATGGATTGCTCGATTTATAACTTAAGTGTACCAATCGACCATAGAATAAATCCTCGTTATAATTTACTCTCTCAAAATATAGTCCCATTTGCTCCATGCCTTTTATTTTTGAAACACCAATGGTTTGCATATTTGATCCCGGCCCAATTCCAGCTCCAAGCACTTGGCCATGATGAGTCCAGCCCACTTGATTTGCATGCATATAAAAACTGTGATAACTCGTTATGTTGGGTTGAACAAAATTATCCATACTACCCTTAATATTGGTTGTTTCTACAAGGAATTCAAGCCATGATTTTTGATTTTCTAAGAAATAAAGCTTTTTTAGGCCCGCCATCCAAACGGTTGAGTAGAATGGTCTGGTGATTAAGTCTTCTAGATCTCCCCACCAATCTTCGCGACCCATTTCAAAATAAACCTCAGCATGGGATTCTGGTAAAAGATACCTAGCCGAGACAGCAACAATTTGGTTTCTCGGAACATTTGCTAAAGGATGTTGACTATTTTTGTCGTTTTGGCTTTCACGGCCCAAATAAGCGTAATTAATATAATCCATTGGTGAAGAGGGCTCTCCACCAATTTGCACAATTCTCGATGCACCTAAAAACAATCCTGAAAGCCATTTAGGCTGAAAAACCAATTTTAATCCTGAAAAAAAAGTGTGGAACTCAGGTGCCGCCGTATCTACCACCACATCTCCAGCTTGTGGTGGCCAAGTACCCCAAGTTTGATTTATTGGATAGGTGAAACCAGAATGATTCAATTTGCCTCCTATCATTTGCCCCTCTATGGTACCAAATTGAGTTGAAATGGGCTTATTGGTATTTAAAGTGTAATGTCCAAAGCCTGGAGCATTATTACTTAATATAATATTATTAAAATATCCGCCACCCCATGTTATATTCTCGGTACTATACCCCAAAGAAAATGGCCCTATATGTGCTTTCACATAACTTTGACCCAGGAATTGTTTTTTATATGGGTTTTGACCCATTCGTTCTGGTAAATCGATACTCCTTGGACGTTCAGGTGGATTGGTAAAAGGTAAATTTTGAGCGTTTACATACTCCGGGCGTAACTGTGCTTCAATAAATTTATATTTTCCATAAACACCACCTGAAACCATCCATTGTAGTCCCTTAGAAGGCACCATTGCGCCATCATTCCAACCATAGGGATGGTGTTGATTGTATCTTGCCTTCACCAAGACCGGAAGTAATTTGAGTTTAATATTATTTTTCTCTGATTTATATAGATACGTGTTTTTATAGGCAAATGAATCTGAAGGAAATCTTTTCTTATCATATTCAAACGACTTTGTAATTCCCAGTCCTTTTTCCGGGTGAACTGGTCGAATCATAAAGGATACCTTATCATTTACCTCTCCCTTCAGCTGGCTTCTTCGCAATTCATCGTCAAAAAAAGGAAACCCAACGGGTATTGTTTGGGCCT
>JAURQA010000091.1 GCA_030836345.1 Bacteroidota bacterium | reverse complement strand
TTTAATGAATGAATGGCGTCAAATTAGGCAAGTTCCCAATGAATTTAGGGATGAGCTTAATAAAACCTTTGATGTATACGTTAATCAATATTTTGACACGCGCAAAATGCATCAAGAATTATTCGAGGTTGATCGCCAAAAGAATATGGATGCAAAAATTGAACTCATCCAAAAAGTTCAAGTCTTAAAAGCAGAAAATAATATCCGAAAATCCATGATACTTTTAAAACAATATCGTGAAGAATGGAGAACAATAGGTCCTGTTAAAAAAGAGCATAACGAAGAAATTTGGAAGCGTTTTCAAGCCATTATGCAGGAGATTTATGATGAAAAAACAAACCTCATTGCAGATCAAAATGAAGTAAAAGAGGCCAATTTAAAACTCAAAGAAGTTCTAGTTGAAAAAGCAGAAATGGCCATTAGTGTGATCCCCGAAACACCCAAGGGTTGGACGGAACTATATAAAAAAATAGAAGCGCTTATGGAAGAGTGGAAAGCAGTAGGACCTGCACCTAAAGGCAGTGGTGATAGGATATGGGAGAAGTTCAACGGGTTTAGAGGAGAATTTTTTGCTAAGAGAAAGGAATTTTTTGCCAGTCTTAATGAACGTAAAATAGAAAATTTAAAGGCGAAAGAAGCTCTGTGCTTGGAAGCAGAGGCGATTCAAAATGAAACGCATTGGAAAAACACCTCTGAGTCCCTTAGGGAACTTCAGGAAAAATGGAAAACCATTGGACCTGTACCAGACAGCAAGAATGATAAAATATGGAAGAGATTTAGAGCAGCATTTGATCACTTTTATTCTGCAAAAAAAGACTTTTTTGAAAAAAGAAAATCCGAAGAGTCTGGTGTTTTAGAAATACGAAATACTGTACTTGAAGCACTGGAAGAATTGAAAAAAGTAGAAGATGCCAAAGAGCTTTTAGGCAAACTTAAAATCCAACAAAAAGCGTGGAATGAGGCGGGTCATGTAAGCGGGAAAGCTCATTTTTCGACCTATAATAAATACCGGGCTTTGTCCGATGAATTGTATGATAGATGCAGGAAGGAAGGTGTAGCTGCAAAGCAAAAAAACTTTAAGGAACACTTGAGTAAGCTTACCGAAAAATCAAATGCAGGAGATGAATTAGGTCAAGAAGAACGCCGTATTAGAGGAAGAATGAGAACTGTACAAGAAGAAATTGACGGTTTAGAAAACAATAAAAATTTCTTTGCAAATACAAAAAATGCTCAATCTGTTCTTGCCCAATTTGATACTAAAATAGAGGCCCTTAAACGACAAATTGACCAAATGAAAAAAGAATTGAATTTGGTGCGAACTGTTAAGCCAAAAAATGATTCTGAATAGTTTCTTTCGAATAAGCGACTACATTCATTATTTAATAACTGCTTCAAGCAGGCACGGAGTTCATTCTCCCTTTGTTTATGATTTTATTGAAACCGTGCTGCAGCAGCGCGTCAAGAACGAGCAGTTTCACCTAATAGAACTTTCGCGTAAAAATATGCTCCGCAGTTCAGCCAAGATTAATTTTGAAGACTTCGGTGGAGGCAAAAACTCTGGATTACGATCCCTTAGCTCGCTAGCAGGCAACACCGCTAGGCAAGCAAAGTATGGTCAGTTATTATTTAAGATTATTCGCAGGTATAATTATCAGAAATGCATAGAACTAGGAACCGGAACAGGAATTACAGGTCTGTATCAGGCCATGGCATTGCAGGGCGAATTTCCACTGCTTACCATTGAAGGGAGCAAATCGCTCGCAGAAATAGCCCAGTACAATGCTAAATTTTGTGGTTTAGAAAGCCGAATGCAGGTGGTGGTTGGCGAATTTAACCATACGCTCGATAAGGCCTTATCAGCTATGGAATCCACTGACCTGGCTTACATTGATGGAAACCATGTAAAGGAACCAACCATTGAATACTTTGAAACCATTCTACCCTATTGTCATAATGAGTCTATGTTAATCTTTGATGATATTAATTGGACTGAGGGGATGAAACAAGCATGGCATTATATTAAAAATCATCCATCTGTTACAGTATCGATAGATTTATTTAATTTTGGCATTGTTCTTTTTAGAAAAGAGCAAGAAAAGGAACACTTTACCTTAAGGTACTAAGAGCAATGCATCAATTTGAACATAAAATAAGAGTTCGCTATGTAGAATGTGATCAAATGAAATTTGTTCATCACAGCGTATATGCGAGTTATTTTGAGGAAGCAAGAACCGAGGTTCTGCGTAACATTGGCATGATTTACAGTGTTATGGAACAGGAAGGAATCATTATGCCGGTAAGACAGATGAATATCAAATACCATTATGCAGCCAGGTATGATGATGTACTAAAAATAGTGGTGCGAATGAAAAGTATTCCGGTATTAAAATGTGAACTCGAATACGAAGTATACAATCAAAAAAACGAGTTGCTAACGACTGCTGAGATGATATTATTCTTTGCAAACAAAGATACGTTAAGACCCTTGCGCCTACCCAAAAAGTATATCCAAATAATGGAAGAACACCTCAATTAATGACCCGTAAATTCTATAAATCTTTCGAATCCTTCGAACAAAACCAAGTAGCAGAAGACATGGATGAGATGTTGGATTCTGAGGTGGTTTATGTTACGGATTCAGCATTCATTAAATACTTAAAAAACAAAACCATACGAGGATTTCATGGCCACAGCCTTTACAATGTAGGCAAATACTTTTTTCGCGGCATTTTCATGGAAAACATTCAAATGAGAGCCAGCAGCCTTTCCTTTAATTTTTTTTTAGCACTCTTCCCCACGCTGCTTTTTTTAATTACGCTAATAGGGTTTATACCCGTAGAGGGAATCCTTAACCGCCTGCTCTATCAGCTTAAATTTAGCTTGCCATCGAGCACATATTCCGAGATTGCTAAAACGATCAATGAACTTTCTACCGCTCACAATCCAGGACTATTAAGTTTTGGTTTTCTATTAGCCATATGGTTTAGCAGCAATGCATTCCACACTTTAATAGGAAC
>JAURQA010000090.1 GCA_030836345.1 Bacteroidota bacterium | reverse complement strand
CTTGGAGGAGAGGGGCCAGCCAGACCGGCTTGGATGTATTTACCCCCATTAGTAGGGAAAGATAATATTACCGTTGGTAATTTTTTGGCAAATGCCAGAGCTAATAAATATCTTTTCTCCCACGAATCAAGTACCGGGTCTTACACGCAATATGTAAACATTGCCAATACCGGGAATTTCAATGATAGTTTTAATGCTGTGTTTAACTCAAGTTTTGGAAGCTATTTTGGAGACTGGGATAATCAAAATAATATATTGAGAGCAGCTGTTGCGGCCCCAGGTTTTAGTTTAACCAATTGTTGGAACGGAAGGCCTTTAATGCTTTTTCATCACATGTCATTGGGCGAAAACATTGGATTTAGTGTTAGATCTATGCAAAACAACAATCCGTCAGTAACCGGAGAAAATACCTACCCTGCCTATTTTATGCAGGGTAGAGCACATCAATCCTTAATAGGTGACCCCACCTTGCGCATGCAAATGTTCGAGCCAGTTACCGCACTTTCTGGAGTGGTTGTTGAGCCGGACAATGAAATAAAGCTGGATTGGTTAGCCAGCCCAGACCTAGCAGTGATAGGTCATAATGTATACCGATCGCAGGAGCATAATGGAGTGTATGAAAAAATAAATACAAGTCGTATTGTGGGAACCACCTTCACGGATAAAAATCCTTTTGTTGGAGAGAACCACTATATGGTGAGAGCCGTAAAGTTGGATAGTAATGCAAGTGGAACATTCTATAATCAAAGCATAGGAGCTCTTACGAAAGTTACTAATATTGTCAATGGAAGGGTGAAATTACCCCAAGCACAAATCGCTATTTTCCCAAACCCAACCCCGGGTAAAGTTCAGATTCAAATGCTGAGTAAAACTATGAATAAAGCTGTTTTAACGGTCAAAGATTTGTATGGGAAAGAAGTTTTGAGGCAGCAAATTGCCCAAACAACAGAAATAGAATGCAACTTATCTGCGGGTTTATACATTTTTAGCATTATTTCAGATAATTTTGCACCCTACACCCAGAAAGTGGTGAAATACTAGGTATTGAGAATTATTAAGAAAATAGACAAACTGATTCTGCGATCTTTCGCAGGACCTTTTATAGCCACATTCGTTCTGAGTCTGTTCTTATTTCTCATGCAATTTTTGTGGAAGTACATCGATGACTTGGTGGGTAAAGGAGTAAGCCCTATGATTCTGGCAGAGCTCATTTTCTACTCCTTGGCGGATTTAGTTATTATGGCCTTGCCCCTCACCATTATGGTGGCTGGTTTAATGACTTTTGGAAACCTCAGTGAAAGTAACGCCCTCACAGCCATCAAGGGGAGTGGAGTCTCGCTGATGCGTATTCTTCGTCCTTTATTTGTTTTCATGATTTTTTTATGCATGGGAAATTTTTACTTTATGAATTATATTATTCCTAAAGCTCATTTCGAAGGAATTGCTTTGCTTTGGGATTTAAGGCAAAAAAAACCTGCGTTTAATATTGATAAAGGGGTCTTTTACAAGGAGATAGATATGTTTGCGATACGCTTAGGGGAAAAGGAGGAGGATAATGAAACTGTTCATGATGTTACCATCTATCAATTTAAAAAGGACGATTCCAAACTTCTAACCATTATGAGGGCTAAGGACGGAATCATGAAATTGTCAAAAGACAAAAGAACCCTAGTATTTACCCTAACAGATGGCGTGCGTTATGATGAAATGACGTCTTCTGAAAGTTACAAGGAGACCAAACCCTTCAACCTGATGAAGTTTAAAAAACAAGTCATGACCATTGATTTGAGTTCTCTGGATTTAAAATTTACAGAAAGAGATGCCTATAGTGGAGACCATGCGATGATGAATGTAAATCAGTTGCAGCGCCAATTGGATACACTTGGGATAGAAATGGACAAGAGAATAGAAGAAACTTCTTATTTTTGGGGTCGTTTTATTCACTTTCCCGGGTATTTTAGTAATGGGTATAGGAATAAAAAATATAACCCCAAAGGCCGAGACTCAGTAATCACTATTCTTGAAAATAAACATATTTTAAACCAATATCCCGAGGAATCAAAACGACAAATTTTGTCCTTAGCCCTAACCAATGCAAGAGGTTTGAAAGGATCTATTGATGGTACAAAAGCATCATATAATACCGCTAAGCAGGAAGCAGCTCCCTTTAAAGCGGAGTGGCATAAGAAATTCACCTTAAGTGTTATTTCTATGCTATTATTTTTAATTGCTGCACCTTTAGGTGCCATAATAAAAAAGGGTGGAATAGGGATGCCATTGGTTATTTCTGTGGTTATGTTTGTCTTATTCTACGCTGTTAATTTGGTGGGAGAAAAAATAGGAGTCTCTGGTGCTGTTCCGCTTTGGATGGGTATGTGGTTAAGTTCCATAGTTTTGTTACCCGTGGGCTTATGGATTACATACCGAGCTTCTCAGGATAGTCATGCCATATCATTGGATTCCTTTTTTAAGTTGTTTAATAATAAGCTTATCAAACCAATTCAATTGCGTTTTTCTCATAAGAAATCAGTGTAAATGAAAGTACTTGTCTTAGGAAGCAGAATACCTTACCCCATGCATGACGGAGGGGCTAAAGCAAGTTATCAATTGTTGCAAATTTTAAATGACCTTAATCATGAGGTTACATTCTTTAGTTTTAATACGAAAAAACACTTCGCTTCAGCACAAGTTTTAGAGGATAAGTTTAGCTTTTGTAGAGTGATTACCCATTATCTAGATGGATCCATTAAGCCTTACCGTGCCGTAAGGAGTTTAATTGCGGGGAAATCATACAATTTGAGTCGATTTAATAGTGCTGCGGCAAATAATCAGTTGAAAAAACTCTTAGAAGAAGAAACATTTGATGTGGTTCATTTTGAAAGTCTTTTCACGATTCCTTTTCTAAAAGTTGTTCAGGATAATCATAAGGGCCCCCTTTTACTTCGCCAGCATAATGCGGAAAACAAGATTTGGGAGAAATTAGCGAAATCTAGCAGAGGATTAAAGAAAAGATATATTTCTGCTTTGGCTAAGCAATTAAAAAAAGAAGAAGAAATATCTCTCCCGAAATTCAATGCAATTATTGGAATTAGTCAAGAAGATACCGACTATTTTAAACGATTCAACAAGAATGCATCGTATATATCTGTTGCCCAGGAGCAGCATACTCCCATACAAACAATAAAACCTCATGCACTATGTCATATTGGGAGCATGGAATGGCAACCAAATGTTCAAGCAGTGGAATGGTTCTTAGATGTTATTTGGGATGAAATACTTAAACGAATCCCCAAGGCAGAATTCCATATTGCTGGTAAAAGCCTGGATAAGATGGATCCTCGTTTTAGTAAGCCAAACGTGATTAACCATGGCGAGGTAAGTGATTCCAATGAATTTTTAAGAAATAATGGAGTCCTCGTAATTCCTTTACAAAGTGCCAGTGGTGTTCGCATGAAAGCGCTGGAAGCAATGTCGCATGGCGTTCCCATGGTCTCCACCCAAATAGGGGTGAGTGGCCTTGCTGTGGAGCATGGTAAAGAAGTATGGCTGGGCAATACTCCAGAAGAAATGATACAAGGTATACAGCTGTTATTTAACGGCACCAAAGATGCGCTTGAAATGGGTAAGAATGGATGGAATTATGTGCATCAAAGGTTCTCAGTCCAAGCATTAACCCAGAAATGGAAAGCACTGTATTCAGAAATTTCTAATCAATGAAATAATCCGACTTTTCCGTCTTAAGATTAGACGTATTAAAGAAATAAGTAAAGCTAATTGCCAAATACCCTCCTCTATAGTTCAACGGAAAACGTTTAGCAAGTCCACTTCCATATTGTACATCAAGAGCCGCGCTTTGAGCAAGAGATTGGGTGTACGTTGCTCCAAACTCATACCGATTTTTTGACGAAGTTGATCCTCCAATTTTTACGCCCAAATAGAACATGGGAACTAATGCATTGGTAATCTTTTCTCCTATACGAAAGGAAGGATTCTCTCCGCTCACATTCCCAGTAGTTGTGCTATCAGCTCCTAACGTGTAAGCACCTACCAATCCAAATTTTTCAGTGACAAAGCTCTCTCCATTAATGGTTTGACGGAAAGAAAGGCCCAATGGGATTTCTATAGTAGATATGTTTCTTGAAACAGAGGGGTTTTGAGCCGAGGTATCATTATTTATTTTGTATCCTTTCATGGCAAAGTGAATGCCCGCATCGATGGATGCGAAGGAGCTCAGATTGTACGAAATAGCTGCTCCAATTCTTGGGGCAAACTTATTCCTTGGAGTAAAATTATTTACGAAAGTATCATTGTTCCCTATTTTAGATATGGTTACACCAAGTTCAGGGCCAATGAGCCAACGGCTTTGAGCAAAAGAGAACTGACCAATAAATAAGAGCAAAATAGTTGCAAATCCTTTCATAATTAGATGCAAAGTTATACTAAAACCATTTTACAGAGGCATTCTTCTTCTTCATGGTTTTGCCTCCGGGGTTCATAGCAAAACTAGACTATTTCAAGGGCATACACCATGCATGTTTTATCGTCAGAAACCGTAATTAGAGTGGACTCATCTAACCACAAGCAGGCATTAACTGAATTAATAT
>JAURQA010000089.1 GCA_030836345.1 Bacteroidota bacterium | reverse complement strand
TTGGATAGAGTACAACTACATCTACATTCTGAACTCCGTAGAAGCCGTGAGCAACTGCGCTGCCTGTATCACCTGAAGTGGCTACTAAAACGGTTATAGAGCGATTACTCAAGGTGGCAAAATGGCCTAATATACGCGCCAAAAAGCGGGCTCCAACGTCTTTAAAAGCCAAAGTTGGGCCATGAAATAATTCTAGACTATAAACCTGATCATGTATTTGCTTAAGCGGAATTGGAAAGGAAAGTGTTTCATCTACTAAATTCCTGAAAGTTATCTCATCAATTTCCGATCCAATAAATGGCCTTAGAACTTGATATCCAATCTCCGATAAACTTAACTCATGGAGTTGACTGAAAAACGAGGAAGGAAGGTGTGGAATTTGCATCGGCATATAGAGCCCAGAAGAATCCGGCAAACCTTTGAATACAGCCTCTTCAAAATTCGAAATGAGTAACGGATTTGCCGTACTTTGATAGTTCATACGCTACGAATAATTATTGGATTACTTGGCAACCCATTTTATTTATTTTTGATAGATAAACGTCACAACTTATTAGGTTGTCCATATATAAGTCTTTAAGTGATTCTGCCAGGCTTTGAGCGATATTCATTGCATCGGATAACATAAATATGGAAGGCCCTGACCCTGATATACTGCACCCCAGAGCACCCAACTCCTTGGATAGAATTTTTACCAGTTCATACATCGGAATGAGCATTGACCGAGTGGGTTCAGCCACTACATCTTGTAAGGAATGACCAATCAATTCAAAATCTTCTTGCGCCAATCCTGCAACCAAGCCACCCACATTAGCCCATTGAGTAATAGCTGTTTTTAAGGGTATGCTTTGCCTCAAGATTCGTTTTGAATCTGCCGTTTTTACTTCGATGTGAGGATGTACTATGGTTGCTACCAAATCATCTGGGTAATGCAGTTTTACCACTCGTAAAGGCTCGTAACTTTGAACAAGAGTGAAGCCACCCAAAATAGAAGGGGCAACATTATCGGCGTGTTCCGCTCCTGAAGCTAAGGCTTCTCCTTTCATCGCAAATGGTATGAGTTCATGCCGGGAAAAAGGGGACCCCAACAATTCATTTAAAGCTACAACTGCTGCTGCTGAGGAAGAAGCACTAGACCCGAGCCCACTACCTGCCGCTACCTTTTTTGTGATACTAAATGAATACCCATTCGATGGTTTTTTCTCTAAAGAATTTAACAAAGCCTGAGCCGCAACAGTACAAACATTTTTTTCTGGTTCCAATGGAATGTTATCAGCTCCAATAATAGAATCAATTACAAGTCCAGGGGTCGAGCTTTCTCTAACCTGTACTACATCACCTATATCACAAAGGGCAAAACCAAGTACATCGAAACCACTACCCACGTTAGCGACGGTGGCAGGAGCAAATACTGAACAGTTCTTCATGAGATTTCCTTATTCAATTAGGCATCAGCTATACGTAAGATATCTGCAAATATACCCGATGCAGTCACTGCCGAGCCAGCTCCGGCTCCTTGCACAATAAGTGGATAATCATGGTATCGTTTAGTGTAAAACAGTACCACATTATCTTTACCTTTTAAACTATAGAAGGGATGTTCTGCTGAATAGGCCTGTAAGCCGATTTCAGCATGTCCAGACTCTTTGTCAAATGAGGCAACAAATTTAAGCTTTTTACCCTGTTCATTAGCCTCTTTAAATAATAGCTGGAAATGATCTTCATGCTCCAGTAAGCGATTATACAATTCGTCTACTGTTTGTGCTTCTAGACAATCATCAGGTAAAAAAGATCGATTCTGAATTTCATCTAACTCAAGTTTATGCCCACTTTCTCTTGCTAGTATCAAAATTTTTCGTTGCACGTCAATTCCACTTAAGTCAATTTTGGGATCTGGCTCGGTATATCCTTCGTCTTTTGCTCTTTTAACAACCTCCTGAAAAGGTACTGTTGCGTCATAATGATTAAACAAAAAATTGAGCGTTCCACTTAACACAGCCTCGATTCTAGAAACTTTATCTCCACTTTTAAGCAGATCACCTGCTGTTGAAATTACAGGTAAGCCAGCACCCACATTGGTTTCAAATAAGAACCGGGCATGGTATTTGGTGGCTGTTTTTTTCAAATCTAGGTAATGATCAAAATGTGATGAACAGGCCACTTTGTTGGGAGTTACAATCGAAATACTCTGACGTAAAATAGATTGGTAATACGTAGGTATATCATAGGTTGCAGTGCAATCAATGAAAATACTATTGCGCAGATTCATTTCAACCATTTGAGCATAAAACGCATCCATTGACATAGCAACCCCATGCTCTTCTAATTTTTCTTTACTTGAAGTCATATCTATATCATTCGAATTGAACAGCATAGATCGAGAATTTGCAAGCCCACAAAGACGGATGTCGATTTTTAATTCTTGGGATAAAAAATCTTTTTGCTGATGTATTTGCTGTAATAATGTTTGACCTACATTACCTACACCAACTAAAAATAAACTGTATTTTTTGGTATCCGATAAAAAGAAGCTCTCATGAAGTGTATTCAATGCTTTTTTGAGATTCTTACGGTCAATAACCACTGAAATATTAAGCTCTGTTGATCCCTGCGCAATGGCTTTTACGTTGATTCCATTATGGGATAGTGCATCAAATAAGGTTGAGCTTATTCCTACTTGTTCTCTCATTCGACTACCAACCAATGCAATAATAGAAAGTTCTTTTTCAACTCTAAGCCTGTTAACTTTGCGTTGATTAATCTCGTTTTGAAACTCTGCTTCAATTACATCTGTTGCCCTTTCAGCCTCGAATTTGGAAACTCCTACCGTAATAGTGTGTTCTGAAGACGCTTGGGTAATCATAATCACGTTAATAGAAGCCTTACTTAGAGCAGAAAATAACCGGTATGAGAAATTTGGAACGGCTACCATACCTGACCCCGATAAGGTGCACAATGCCACTTCTTCAATGCTAGAGATTCCTCTTACTGGATCTTCTGCTGCACTTCCATCCACGGTTATACAGGTACCTTTGTCCTCAGCTGAAAAGGTGTTTTTTATCCAAACAGGTATTTGCGCATCCAACACGGGTTGAATAGTAGGGGGATAGATCACTTTAGCACCAAAATGTGACAGCTCCATAGCTTCCTCATAAGATAAACTATCTATGGTTCGAGCTCTACTTACCATTCTAGGATTGGCCGTCATCATCCCGCTAACATCTGTCCATATTTGCAATTCTTCGGCATTTACGGCTGCCGCAATAAGGGCTGCTGTATAGTCAGAGCCTCCTCGTCCTAAGGTAGCAATCTGGTTTGTTTGATTGGATGAAGCTACAAAGCCCGGGAAAAGATACAGGTCATTAGTGTCTGTGATTTGCTTTACCAGCAGTTCATAGGTCAAGGGTGCATCGACAATAGCATTTCCAAACTGTGCGTCTGTTTTTATGTACTCACGCGCATCGCATAGTATTGTTTTGGGAATGGCATCAGATAAAAAAGCGGAAATTATGGTGGA
>JAURQA010000088.1 GCA_030836345.1 Bacteroidota bacterium | reverse complement strand
GAACCGCTTCGTGTTCGGCCAATAGTTTGGTAATGGGCTCTTTTTGACTGTCTACGGCTAGCTGAATTTGATCTCCACTAAAGCCCGCTTCTTGCAGTGCTTTTTGAATTTCGGCAACCACAATAGCTATAGGCAACACACTTTTAGAATGTGGTTTTACAATGGTGGGGTTTCCGGCCATTAAATTGGCGTATACACCCGGCACGGTGTTCCAGGTGGGGAAAGTACTGCATCCAATGCAAAGGCCTATCCCTCGGCCAATGGCGCGGTAATCTTTTTTTAATTTTAAATCAAACTTGCCCATGGGCTTTACCCACGCTACATCATTAGCAAAACGGGAAAGTTCCTCGTAGGCCATGGCTATAACTTCTAAGGCTCTATCATTGGCATGCGGCCCGCTGGCCTGAAAACTCATGACAAAACTTTGCCCGGTGGTATGCATGGTTGCATAGGCAATGTCAAAAAAGCGTTCGGCAATTTTATCTAAGGATGCAGTAAGCACCTGCGCTCTTTGCTCTGCGCTGGCCTCAAGCCAAGATGCTCGAGCCCCCTCTGCCCGTTCTATAATTGCTTTCGTGCTATATGCGGGGTATTGAATACCTAAACCCGTCATCATGTAGGGGCTTACTTCCTCGCCTATAAGGCAGGAGTTATCGTAGCTTATTAACTCGTTAAAATCGGTATTAAGCATGGCCTGAAAAGCGGCCATTCCCTTGGCATTTGCATCTTCGGCATATGCTTTTGGGTTTTCTGGGTATGCGCTATAAAACTCACGCGTGCTCAAGGCTTCCATGGCCTTGCTTAGTTTGTCAATCTGTGCTGTATGTGTCATGCTATTTAAAATTAAGCCATTCCTGTTTGGCCGCTATAATTCATTGGGATGGGTGCATCTTGCTGGTCTTTTATCGCAATTTCTCCAAACTGCTCTTCAAATTTTCGTATGTTTTCCATCAAGGCCATGGTTAGGCGCTTGGTGTGCTCTGGAGTCATAATAACTCTGGTTTTTACTTTTGACTTAGGAACACCGGGCATCATTCGAATAAAATCGGTTACAAATTCGTGAGGGCTATGTGTTATAATCGCAAAGTTGCAATAAAGGCCTTCTGCAATTTCTTCGCTCAATTCAATTTCTAGTTGATTTTCTTTATTCTCGTTATTTTCCATGCTTAGGCAAAAATAACACAATTTTGTGCGATAGCATAGCGGTTTTACTTGTATTTAGCTCCTTGCTTTGGTTAACTCAAATATGTGGATAAGGTCTTTAAAAATAGCTCTGATTTCTATGTTTGGGAGCAGTTTGATCCAAAAAATTAAAATTTAAAAATATCTATAGTGTTGTATATCATTGTATTGCTTGTTTTTACTTGTCTTCAATATTAGACAAAATTGTTCCATAATTATTTTTATCTTTGCACCAATCAAAATTATGTCAGTAACGAAAATTGCCCCAACCAACGAAACCGAGCTAGACTTGTTTGAAACATTGCGAAATACAGAACATGAGCAAGTAATGTTTTGCCAAGATAAAGCGACTGGTTTGAAAGCAATTATAGCCATACATAACACCGTTTTAGGACCTGGATTGGGCGGCACGCGCATGTGGTCTTATGCCACCGAGGCGGATGCTGTTCAGGATGCCTTGCGATTGAGTAGAGGAATGACCTACAAAGCCAGTGTAGCTGGATTAAATTTAGGAGGTGCGAAAGCTGTAATTATAGGAGATGTTAAAAAGTATAAGTCTGAAGCCCTGATGCGAAAATTTGGACGATTTGTAAATAATCTAAATGGCAAGTATATCACTGCCGAGGATGTGGGTACCACCACAAGAGATATGGAGTACGTGGCTATGGAAACGAAACATGTAGTTGGTTTGCCAGAAATCATGGGCGGTGGAGGGGATCCCTCTCCGGTAACTGCATATGGAACCTATATGGGCATGAAAGCTTCTGCGAAGAAGGCGTATGGATCGGATAGTTTAAAAGGAAAGACGTTAGCTGTTCAAGGTTTGGGAAAAGTAGGAATGAACTTGTGTGAGTATGTGTACAAGGAAGGAGCCAAGCTCTATGTTTCTAACATTAACCAAAAGGCTTTGGACTATGCGGCAGCTAAATTTGATGCGACCATTGTTCCTTTGGATGATATTTACGATTTAGATGTAGATATTTTTGCTCCCTGTGCAATGGGTGCAGTGATTAATGATGACACCATTCATCGTTTGAAATGTGATATTATTGCTGGAGCTTCTAACAACCAGTTAAAAGATGAAGGGATTCATGGAGATGCCTTAAAGGAAAAGGGTATTTATTATGCACCTGATTTTGTGATAAACGCTGGTGGCTTAATTAATGTATACAGTGAGTATACGGGATATGTGAGAGAAATGGCCATGAGTCGTACGGAAAAAATCTACGATACCATCCTCGATATATTTGAGATTAGCGATAATGAGGGGATAAACATGCAACGTGCGGCCACTAACTTGGCTGAGCGCAGAATTGAAAAAATTCTGAAAGTGCAGAGCACCTACTAAGAATAAAGCAAACAATGATATAAAAAAGCCTCATTTAAATGGGGCTTTTTTGATTCTCAAAATACAATATAAAATCTGTTGAGAAATTGAATTTTATTGCCCAGTAATTATGATTTACTTCGCAAGAGATGCGTTTTGTTCCTACACGAATAAAAAATGGCTTTGCCGCAGGTTTGAGTTTGCTGTTTTCGGCACTTTTGTTTTTCCTAATCTGGAAACAAATGGGATGGCCGGCCGGTGGCATGGATAGTTGGAATCACTATTTGTTTGCCCGATGGGCGCCCACTCATCCCGATTTAATTTGGGACCAATGGGGCAAAACGCTGTTTACCATTCCCACCATTCCATTTGCAAAATTTGGAATGAATGGTATGTATGTATTTAATGTCTTGTGCTGCTTGATTGGCGCATTTTTCTGTTACAAAACAGCGCGAAAACTATCCATATTGTTTCCGTGGATGGCGGTTCTTTTTTATGTTTTTCAGCCCATTGTTTTTGGGAATACCATTTCTGCATTAACGGAACCATTAAATGCCATGGTTCTGTCTATTATTCTATATCTATTAGCCGATAATAGATTTACGTGGGCGGCTTTACTTACCTCATTTCTGCCCTTTTTTAGGACGGAGGGCTGGGTCTTACTTTTGGGTATTTTGATTTATTTTATTGCCTCGCGCAAGTATATTAAAATTGCCTTTTTTGCTATTGGTTCCCTTGTTTTTTCTGTGCTTGGCAAATTATTTTATGGTGATTTTAAATGGTTTATTTCAAGCAATCCTTATTTTAAAGAACAGAGTTCTGGTCGCGATTGGGGCCATGGCGGTTGGTTCCACTATTTGGAGGCTCAAAAAAGTATTTGGGGCATTGTAATCACATTGCTAACGGCTATTTCTTTGGTTCTATTGGTGGTTTATATGGGGCGAATGTTGCGCAACAAAACGGCAGAATTTAGATCGGTCTATTCCTTTTGGTTATTGGCTCCCGTTCTTTTAGGTTTTTTTATGGCTCATACGATCATTTGGGTTTTTGGGATGTTTGGAAGCAATGGACTTACACGGGTATTTTATGTGGTGGCTCCTTGCTCTGCAGTATTGGCATCTTATGCGCTGCATAAACTGTGTTTTATTGATATTAAAAGATACCGGCAAGCATTGGTGGTTCTATTAGCCGGGTCTTGCATTTATTCGGGATACAAAGGCAGTGGCACTCCGTTCCCTTGGAAAAGTGAGGTATCTATCCCTGCCAATCGGATCGAGCCGCAGTTGAAAAAAGCCTTATCTTTTATAAATACGAGTCCATATAAAGAGTACCACCAGGTGCATCAACTACCTGTGGTGCATGTGCGCAATGACACAGATCCTTGGGCGTCTTTTGATAAGGCCAAAGCCACGTATTTGTGGAGCATTGACCCAGATCCTAAGAAGGATTATATGCCAGAAAATACCATTGTTATTTGGGACGGCGTTCATGCAGCCCGAGAGGGTGGAAAGCCTAAAGGGGTCATGCTTGGAATGTCTAATTATAAAAAAATAATGGAGTATAAGAGTGATATTGACTCCATTCATGATGTGATACTCTTTGAGAAAATAAAATGACGGATAAAATAAAATGCCCCAATTGTGGGCACAATTTTGATGTAGAAGAAGCATTGGCTGGCAAGTTGGAGGCGCACTTTAGAGAGGAGTATGAGAAGAAAGTGGCGGAGCAGGCGAAAACGTTTAATGCAGAGCGCGAAAAACTGAATGGGGAGAGAGAAACCTTTAGGCAATTAAAAGAAAAGGAAAATGAATTGTTTAAGGATAAGTTAGCGAAGGAGATGGAGAAGGAAAAAGAGCGGATTCGTCTTTCGACACAGGAAAGTTTTGAGCAACGCATTAAGTCCTTAGTGGAAGAGAATGAGAAGAAGCAGGAAGAAAATAAAAATTTAAGAGCGCAAGAAATAGATTTATTAAAGCGTGAAAATGAGTTGAAGGAGCAGGCGGAGGAGATGGAACTGCGTGTTCAAAAGCAGATGCTCGAGAAGCAGAAGGAGATTGAGCAGAAGGGAAGAGAAAAGGAACGAGAGGCGAATGCACTCAAGGAAAAAGAATACCAGAAACAATTAGAAGACCAGAAAAAGCTCATTGATGAGATGAAGCGTAAAGCGGAGCAGGGCAGCATGCAAATGCAAGGAGAGGTTCAGGAGTTGGCCTTGGAGGAATTGTTGATGAGTACCTATCCTTTTGATTCTATAGAGGAGGTGTCTAAAGGGGTTCGTGGAGCAGATTGCATACAAACGGTGGTAAATAAGCGCCAACAATCCTGTGGAAGTATAGTGTATGAGAGCAAACGCACCAAGGATTTTGGAGGCAATTGGATTGATAAACTTAAGCAGGATCAAATTCAATGCAAAGCAGATATTGCCGTCTTAGTTACGGAGACTTTTCCGAAGGGAATGGATCGATTTGGAGAGAAGGATGGAGTATGGATTTGTGGATTCCACGAAGTGAAAAGCCTAAGCTTTGTGCTGCGTGAAATGCTTATTAAAACTCAATCTGTTAAGTCTGCAGAGGAGAATAAAGGAGATAAGATGGAATTGCTTTACTCCTATTTAACGAGCAATGAGTTTGTGCAAAACATTCAACGCATTGTCGAAAATTACGATGGCATGCAAAGCCAATTGAATTCAGAAAAAAAAGCCATGCATAAGATTTGGGCTACGCGCGAAAAGCAAATGTGGGTGGTGCAAGAAAATATATCCTCACTATTTGGTTCAATTAAAGGAATTGCTGGGAATGCGCTGGAAACAAGTGCAGTACTGCAATTGCCAGATGCCTCAGCAGAGGAAGAGTAAATGTGGGTTTAGTATATTCTCAGAATATCTTAAATACCTATTTATTCTTCGTTAGAGAACTTAATATCTTTAAGTTTCATTTGAATTTTTCGCTCGCCTCTAAATACATTGTATTCTAAAGAGTAGCAGATATCAAAGGGTTTTCCGCTTTCAATAATATGCATTTTATCTCCCAAGCTAAATCCAATAACATCAAAGTAATGGCCGGCCTCATTCACAAGGGTAAATTTTAGGTGTTTTTCTTTAAGAACACGAGCTCTAGTAGAGCGAGTAAATCCATTGCTACGAAAAACAGGCATCATATTCCCCGGGCCAAAGGGCTCCATGCGATCTAAAATTTCAACAAATTTTTCGGTAATGGCATCTAGGGGAAGTTCTATATCATATTCCACTTCAGGAACCAGCTCTTGTTTCTCAAGCTGCTTCATGGCTATTGTCTCGAAGCGTTCTTGGAATGCATTAAAATTCTCTTTTTTGATGGTGAGTCCAGCGGCATACATATGCCCTCCAAATTGTTCTACCAAATCCCCACATTGGCCAATGGCCGTATGGATATCAAAGTTCTTTATCGATCGGGCAGAACCGGTGAGTTGATCTTCTATCTGGCTAAAAACAACGGTGGGTTTGTAGTACTGTTCAACCAATCGACTGGCAACAATTCCTAACACTCCTTTGCTCCACTGGTCTCCGTAGATAACCGTTGATTTTTTTGCAGCAAATGAGGAGTCCTCGTCCAATTGTTTAATGGCCTCTATGGTAATGTCGCTATCGGTTTCTTTGCGTTCATCATTGTTTTTATGAAGCACATCCGTGAGTTTTTCAGCTTCGTAAAAATCATTGGCAATAAGCAATTCAACCGCATTTCGCGCATGCGCTATTCTACCCGCTGCATTTATTTTAGGTCCAATGGAAAAAACAATATCACTGATGGTAAAACTCTTGCCTACAGGAACTTCACCAATTAAGGCTTGCAAGCCCATTCTTGGAGCACTATTGAGCTTTTTAAGGCCATAATAGGCCAGTACTCGATTTTCGCCTCTAATATCCACCAAATCGCTAGCAATGCTTACCACAACAAGATCCAAGTAATCTTCAATACTCTCAAAGGGCAATCCTTTATCTTGAGCAAAGGCTTGAATAAGTTTAAAGCCAATGCCGCAGCCAGAAAGTTCTTTAAATGGATATTCGCAATCCTTGCGTTTAGGGTCAAGTACGGCAACTGCATTTGGTAAGGTATCTCCTGGCAAATGATGATCGCAAATAATCATATCAATGCCTTTCTCTTTGGCAAGCATTGTAATGTCCACGGAACGAATCCCGCAATCTAAGGCAATCATTAAGTCTACCTTGTTTTCTACCGCATAGGCAATGCCTTCTACACTAATTCCGTATCCTTCCTTAAAGCGGTCTGGAACGTAGTAGTCAATATTTGGGGTATAGGTCTTTAAAAAAGTATATACGAGAGAAACGGAAGTGGTTCCGTCCACATCATAATCTCCATAAATAAGAATGTTCTCGCCGTTATTTAATGCTTCTTGAATACGGTCAATTGCCAAATCCATATCCTTCATGAGGAAAGGGTCATGCAATTCTGATTTTAATGGGTTGAAGAAAGATTTTGCCGTTTCATAATCCTCAATATTTCGCTGAACTAAAATCTTAGAAAGGAAAGAATTAACATTTATTGACGCGGAAATATGCTCTACAAGGGCTGGATTTACTGCTTCTTTCTTACGCCACTTATAATACATATACCTCCTGCAAAGTACTCACATTTTTTGCTCAAACAAAAGGCAAATATTGTTTTTTGATAAAAATAAATGAATGCGAAAGGGAAAGGCTAGTGGTATTTTTCTAACACTAATTCAGATAGTTGGTTGGCCACTTCGGCACTCAAAGCCAAACCCATCCCTCCCAAACGAATGCCACAATATAATCCTCCGCTTACTTCTTTCACTATTGGGGCTCTGCTCTCGCTCATCCCCATAATGCCAGCCCATTCATAGTCAACAGAGAAGTCTTGCTCATCGGTAAGAACATCCTTTATAAACTCTTGGAGATAGTCCGTAATTTTTTCGTTGGATTTTTGAACCGTGGTTTCTTCATTCTTAAAATCAACATTGCGTCCTCCTCCAATCAAAATTCGAGTACCCAAGGTTCTTGCATAAATATATCCCTTATCGCAATGGATGAGTCCACGCCAGGGGATGGTGGCAATGGGAGAAGTAACAATCACTTGACCACGTGCGGGTTTAATATCTTCCGTATCAAGTAAATCATTGGCCCAGGCATTGGTGCAAACCAAAACCACTCTACATTCAATGGAATGTCCTTTAACGCTTTTTACTAAATGTCTATCTAGACTTACGGGTTCTATGGCCTCTACTTCAAATCCCTCGTAAAATTCAACCCCTAATGATTGAGCTTTATTGCGCAGGGCGTGCATAAGTAAATGCGTTTGAACGGTTCCCTCAAAGGGGGTGTAAAACCCGTTTTCGGCACTATTAATCTTAAGACGAGCCGTAGGTTTTGGTAAAAAGGTATTCTTCTGATGAAGGTCAAAGAGTCCCTCATTTATTTGGTCTATTTCATTGAGTAATCCTTCATATTCGGCCTCTTGGCCTTTTCTAAAAACTTCGAATCCCCCCGATTGTTCAAAGCCCATTTGGCCTTCGGAAACGGTTTCTTTTAGTTTTTGGAACCCCTCAAATCTTTTTCTATATAAGGCAATGGCTTCATCCATTCCCATGCGTTTCGCATCATCTGCAATTTCTCCAATATTTCCAAAGCAAGCAAACCCAGCATTTCTCAAATTTGCACCTTCACCCGGTGCAGATTTATCAAAAATCCAAACTTTTCTTTTTGGCATGGCTGCTTTTAGAGCAATAGCAGATTGAATCCCAACCAAGCCAGCTCCTACAATTACAATGTCTGCTTGATCGTAAAATGCTTTTTCCCAATAACTTATTTGATGGCTCATGAATTGCAAAAATACAATTCAGCAATGATGCTTTAGGCATGAATAAACCTATTTTTGTTATTCGATGAGCCGGCTCGATTTAAATACATGGAGAATCCTCAAAACTTTTTTTTACTACCAACGTTTTTGGAATGCTGTAAAAATTAGCACTTCGTATTTCTTAAGTAAGCTAGGCAATAAAACATACGTTTGGGGTTTGCCCTATAGCATAGCAATTGAACCCACCACAGCTTGTAATTTGCGTTGCCCTCATTGTCCCAGTGGGCTCAAAATTTTCAATAGGGATACCGGTAAGATATCAGTGGAAAATTTTGAGAAATATGTGGATGATATTCATAAAACCACCGCGTATTTAACGCTTTATTTTCAGGGAGAACCTTACCTCAACCCTAGATTTTATGATTTAGTTAAATATGCCAGGAAAAAGAGACTATTTGTAGCAACCAGTACCAATGCCCATTTTTTAGATAAAAAAAGGGCAGCAAAAACCATTGATAGTGGTATCAATCAGCTGATCATTAGCATTGATGGGTTAAGTCAGGAAACCTTTGAGAAATATAGGCTAGAAGGACATCTTGACAAAGTGATCGAAGGAACCAAGAACTTGGTTGAAGCCAAGAGGAAGGCCCAGAATAGCCAAACACATATCATTTGGCAATTCATTGTATTTGCTCACAATGAACATGAGGTAAATGCCGTAAAGAAAGAGGCTAGAAGAATTGGGGTGGATGAGGTTCGAATTAAATCTGCGCAAATTTATGATGACGGAAACTCTGCCGATTGGCTCCCTGAGGATCCTAAATACCGGAGATATGATGTAGATGGAGAAAAGCTTCAGTTAAAAGCATCCATGACCAGTCATTGCAAACGGCTCTGGACCAATCCAGTAGTTACTTGGGATGGAAATGTAGTCCCTTGTTGTTTTGATAAAGATGCAGAACATCAGCTGGGTAATTTGGACGATAAAACCTTTAAAGAAATATGGAGTGGGAAGGGCTATAAAGACTTTAGAACTAAAATTAAAGGAGGTCGAAAAAACATTGACATTTGCAGTAATTGCAGCGAAGGCCTTAAGGTTTGGTTATAGCATGTGTAATGCTTTTTAATCTAAAATCTGTTTTACAATACCAGGGCCTTTATAAATAAAACCAGTATATAACTGAGCCAGTTGCGCACCAGCATCCAGTTTGTTTTGCGCAGTCTCTTTGGAATAAACTCCACCCACACCAATTAAGGGATAATCCTTTGGAAGAAGGGCGCTCATCATTTTTAAAACATCTGTTGATTTGCCATGCATTACTTTGCCACTTAAACCCCCATTTCCAATGATTTCGATGGAGCTTTTGGGTTCTTTTAAGCCCTCTCGGCTTATCGTGGTGTTAGAAATAATTAAGCCATCTACTTTAAAGGTTACGGCCATCTTCGCTATTTCTTTTCCAACAGCTTCCGTAATGTCTGGAGCAATTTTTAATAAAATGGGTTTAAAGGTTTCTTTGGTATTTCTGATTTCATGG
>JAURQA010000087.1 GCA_030836345.1 Bacteroidota bacterium | reverse complement strand
TTTGCTTAACTGCAGATGCCACTAATAATATGTGGTTTGGAACCCAAAGTGGAATCGCTAAATATGACGGTAGTCAATGGACCATCTATGACAAAACAACAAACCCTGAGATACCTAATAATACCATCACAGCAATTGCAGCCCTAAAAAATGGAAACATTTGGATTGGAACGGACTACGGAATAGGTATTTATGATGGTTCTAAATGGACTTCATATACTACGGCAGATGGCTTAGGTAGCAATAGAGTTAATTACATTACGGAACTTACGAACGGAGATATTTGGATTTCTGATTTTAATGGTGCCACCAAATATAGTGGGGCTACCTTTACTAAGTATGGATCTGCCGATGAGCTCCCTTTAGGTGGGGTTCAACAAATACAAGAGGCAAAAAATGGGGATATTATCATGGCTACCGGTCTGGGAGGCTTGGTTAAGTACAATGGATCTACTTTTACAGCATATAAAACCACTGAAGGGCTCTTAAGCAATTCCAGTTCCTCCTTGGCCTTGGATAATGGAAGTAATATTTGGATAGGCACAGGCGCTGGAGTATCCGTATTTGACTCAAATTATACATTCAAAGAAAATTTCACCCGTTTGTATAAACTGCCTGAACCCGATACTTTAAATCCAGTGGAAGATATAAAAATAGATAGCAAAGGGCAAATATGGGTTGGTATTTATGTGGATTATCTGGTTTCTGGTGGTGGTGTGTCTATGTACGATGGAAATACATGGAAGGAATATAATGAGTCCAATGGATTAGCAGGACCTACCATTCGTAATCTGTGCATTGATGTAAATGACAATGTATGGGTAGCAACCAGCACAGGAGTATCTCGCATTAACAGCGGTACTTCTTCTATTTCTAAAATATTTAATCCTAGCTTTAACCTTTTTCCCAACCCTGCAAGAGACCTGTTAACCATCGCACATGAGCAGCATAGCTGGACAAATAATACATCCATTGAGATCTATAATACTATGGGGCAGTTGCAATTAAAACAGCCCTTATCTCGTAAATCCAGTACTGCCCTATCTATAAAATCTTTAATTGCAGGATTTTATATTGTTAAGATAGGAAATACGGCAAAAAAGCTAGAAGTACATTAATTTTAAAGTAAACATAGCATTCCTTTAGGGGTATGTAGTTTTAGGGTGAGATTAGCGAATGAGAAGCACTGTTCCGCTAATGGTTTTATCTGATTTAATGAACGCATTATATGCGACAATTTGATAGAAGTAAGCCCCATCTGGGCATTGAGTAAACCCTTGATTAGCTACTGTACCATTCCAATGTTCCTCCATAACAGCATCGTAGCTATACATCAATTCTCCCCAGCGGTTATAAATATAAACATTGACCGTTTCATAGCCTTCATTAATCACTCTCCAGCGGTCATTTTTTCCATCTTTATTAGGGGTAAATACATTGGCTATTTTCAAGCTTTGAGAATCACAATCCCTAAACTGGATAGACATGCTATCATTGGACACACAGGCATTTGAATCTGTAATTCTCAATTTTAAATCTTCAGATTTACTGAATGTTCGATCCCTTGAGGCACCACCATCTGACCATAAATAACGGACTCCATTGAGGTCTGGTAATGTTAACTTATAAAACTCATCCTTGCACGGCATAGTATCCGGAGGAAGCACCGGATTGGGACGTTTGTATACAAACACCTCCTTTTCGATGGTATCTGCTTTGCAAAATCCCGAGGATCTGTAACGGATTAATTGCACTTTAAACGTACCCGTTTCTCCGTAGGAATGAGTCTCAGGATTTTTATTTGATGTTTGCCCGTCTCCAAATTGCCATAGAATATTACTCACGCTATCTCCAGTTGCAATAAAAGAGAATTTTTCTGAAGTATCACATACATAGTTTGGACTGACTGTAATATTTGCATTTCTATTCACAAACGCCGCAGCAAAACAGGTCGAAATTCCCTGCTTACTTCCCATGCCATAATAGTATCCTTGAAATTCTTTATCGCTGATAAACTGGTAGGATTTCCGTGAAGGCAATTCTACGTATCCAGTATAATAGTTTTGCCCGCCAAAACTATACGTTTTATAGCCTCCGACAGGTGCCATGGCGGCACCATTTATGGTTATGTTTGGCGCTGTGTTTGATTGGATTACAAGCTTTGCATAGTGGGTGTAGACGGCATCATCGTACAAGGCTAGATAGGCTTCATTTACGCCATTCTTAACGGTTGCTATATTCAACAAACTAGGGTCACCACTATTTTGGGGATGGCCTGAACATCCAAAACCCTTTGTCATTTGGGTTACTCCAATAGGGTTACTAGAACTTAAATAATGATCCGCGGAACCAGATTGGTCAAAATCGTATACTTCATTCTTTTGTAGGGTAGTCAAAGGAAGTCCATCTAAAAGCACATCGGTATTGTTAAATTTAGCAACTATTTGTATGCTAAAGCCATTGTTATCTGGTACTGAGGGAATGACATATTCCTTTTCAAAATAAATGGTGGGCCATGCTTGTTCCATCATCAAATCGCAACTACTACACCCAGGAGAATTTCCATTTTCAGCACATTTGATGCCGGTAAAAACAGCTATTCTTTTGCAACTACCCTCCACTTGAATAGATGTACCTGCCAGACTGCCGACTGCTCTATCCGTACCTATCATATAGGCATGAGCATATGGAATATCCTCTGTAAAATTGCGTCCTAAGGACCCTTGAAGATCTACTTTGGTCTTGATGCGAACTTTGGTTGAACCCGCATCTAGGGCAACAATAGCTATTTGACCGCCTCTTCCGGCATTAGCCTCGGAAGAACTCACAATGTATTCCTGCCCAAACTCTAAATATTCTACAGGTAGCAGCGAGGTATTATCATTACTAATGGAGATGGGATTTACGGCAAATACCTGAATGGCTCTCTTGGAACGTATTCGCACTGCACATGCTTCGGGACCAGAAACGGGCTGATCTGTGTTTTGAGACCAGCATTGCCATACTTCTTTTTTACTAAAAGAGGCCCTTTTAGGCTCATTTGCTTGCACTTCATATACCCGAATTACACCTGTTATTGGATTTTTAAGCTCTACCGTGTCATCGGTACTTGACACGATAACCACATGTAAATTTGTATCATTTTGAACCACGACATTACTCCCAAAGGTCACCCAAAATTCAGTACCTAAGAAGCCTTCCCTCGACTGTCCTTTAAGTACCTGACATACCAATAATAAAAGCATGGGTAAGTATATGGTTCTTAAGACTCTCATTAAAGAAATACAAAAATACAACGGATACTACAAATGGTATAATTTAAAAAAAGACCTGAGTTTCAGCTATTTTAATCATTTATTAGACCATCGCAATGCTACTTTTTGAAATACTCGCATTAAAATAGCTTTGGTTATTTTCTCCGCATAGCTTCCTTCCATTCGGCTAATATTTTTCAACTGCCTCTCATTTAAATCAACTCTATTAATAATCCTCATCCAACGGGTAGAATCCTTCATGCATTCGTCCATTAAGGGGAGTAACAAATTATATATCTGTTCAAAAGAGTCCATTTCAAAGCTATGTAGAGCAGCCTTGGCACCTTCAATATCTTTTTCTAATTGAAACCTCAGGTCTTTTTTAAACTCTCGCCTTTCAAAGTATTTGAGTAAGTCATTATCCATCTATTTACTCTCGTCGTTTATTCTGCGTTAAATAATGGTATATTTAATATAGCAAAGATAATAATTTGATATGCAAGCGTCGTTAAAATTTCATAAATTTGCGATCTATGCAAAAGTTAAATGTTTTTATTGTATGCGTTATAGGTGTATTGCTGGCAAAATGTAGCAAAGATGATACAAGCATTGGTTTTGAGCTTCTTAATCCCGATGAGACTGGAATTGACTTTACCAATTTAGTCCCTGAAAACGATACTTTAAATCAAATTACATATCATTACTTATACAATGGAAATGGATGTGCATTAGCTGATTTAGACAATGATGGTTTGCCAGAAGTTGTGGTATCTGGTAATAATGTCCCCTCCAAAATATAT
>JAURQA010000086.1 GCA_030836345.1 Bacteroidota bacterium | reverse complement strand
TTTAAAGAGTATCAATCTTTGAATGGCTATTTTTATATGGGAGCCAGTATTATTCTTGCGAGCATCTTTGCAAATCCTTTGGTAAATTTGTGGCGTGCCAGACATAAACGACATCATCAAAAACCGGCGTAGCCATTTTCCCAAAGAGTTTACAGGGGATATTTTAGATGAAGCTATTCTTACCCAGTGCCTGAAAAATGCTCATTGGGCACCCAGCCATAAGCTCACTTTTCCTTGGAGATTTACAGTCCTTTCTGGTACATTGGTTCAAGAGTTTTATGATTTAGCCTCCAGAGATTACGTAAATCATTCAGATGTAGTAAATCCAAAAAAAATAGAAAAGTTGGTGATGATGGCATCAAAAACAAGCCACATCATCGGCATTATTTGCACAATAAGTGATATCGTTCCTAAATGGGAAGAGCAAGCCAGTTGTGCTATGGCGGTGCAAAACATGTACTTAACCTTATCTCAGTTTGAACATGCTGGTGGTTATTGGAGCACAGGTTTAAGAGCTAATAAGCAAGCAATGCGTGAGCTATTTAACTGCAATTCCAATGAAATACATATGGGTAATTTTATAATGGGACATATTGCATCAAAGAGAGAGGTAGCTGCAAGGCCAAACTACGAAAAGTATGCTTTAAGAAAAGGATAGTTCTATCGGGGTTCTAATAAGCCTTGTTTTATTTGAGTCTTAAAACGCTTAAATTTGCCCTTCAATTATGACGACTGATTCAAGCAATTTTAGGATAGAACACGATACAATGGGCGATGTAAAAGTGCCTGCAGATAAATATTGGGGCGCTCAAACAGAACGCAGCAGAAATAATTTTAAAATTGGTCCGGAGGGGAGTATGCCAATTGAAATTATACATGCATTTGCTGTTCTTAAAAAATGTGCAGCTCAAGCCAATCATCAATTAGGCGTTTTGAGTAAGGAAAAGTCGGATATGATAGGTGCTGTATGTGATGAGGTTTTGGAGAACCAACTGAATGATCAGTTTCCACTGGTTATTTGGCAAACGGGAAGCGGAACGCAAAGTAATATGAATATGAATGAGGTCGTTGCTAACCGAGCGCATGTAATGAGTGGAGGGAAACTAACGGACACGGAGAAAGTATTGCATCCCAATGATGATGTAAATAAAAGTCAAAGCAGTAACGATACCTTCCCAACGGCTATGACCATTGCTATTTTTAAGCAAGTGGTGGATTATACCTTACCTGGCTTACAAGCATTAAAAACAACCCTAAAACACAAAGCACGCGAATTTAAAGACATAGTCAAAATTGGGAGAACCCATTTTATGGACGCTACTCCCCTTACCTTGGGACAAGAGTTTAGCGGCTATGTAGCACAATTGGATAATGCCATTGATAGCTTAAATGCTTCCTTAAAGAGAGCTAACCAACTGGCCCTTGGCGGAACAGCAGTTGGAACAGGATTAAATACTCCTGAAGGATACAGTGAGCTCGTGGCAGACTTAATTGCAAAAGAAACGGGCCTACCCCTGGTTACTGCTCCTAATAAATTTGAAGCTTTGTCAAGCCATGATTCTTTGGTAGAGCTCCACGGATGTTTAAAAAGAGCAGCGGTGGCCCTATTTAAAATTGCCAACGATATACGAATGTTGAGCAGCGGTCCCCGGAGTGGAATTGGTGAAATTTCAATTCCTGCTAACGAGCCAGGTTCGAGCATTATGCCGGGCAAAGTGAATCCAACCCAACCGGAGGCAATGACCATGGTTTGTGCTGAAGTGATTGGGAATGATGCTACCATTAGCTTTGCAGCATCGCAAGGGCATTTTGAGTTAAATGTATATAAGCCTGTGATTGCATCGAATGTTTTGGAAAGTGCACGAATTTTAGGCCAAGCCTGTTTGAGTTTTGATAGCAACTGTGCCCGAGGCATCGAACCCAATCACACCAACATAAAGAATTTGCTAGATCAAAGTTTAATGCTAGTAACTGCATTAAATACTCATATTGGGTACGAAAGAGCTGCTAAAATTGCTAAAAAAGCCCACGAAGAAGGAACGACTTTAAAGGCAGCTGCCTTGGATACAGGGTTCTTAAGTGCTGAGCAATTTGACGAGTGGGTGAAACCTGAGAATATGGTTGGAAATCCAAACGATTCTATCGTCTAATAATTACCATTTTAAGTATATTTAGCACCAAAAGAGGGTATCGCTTTTCTTGAATTATATTTAGAGAGTTTGCTAATACTTACCATATTTTAATCGCTCGAGATTTATTATTTTTGCACCATGTTTGTTAAACAACTATATACTACATGCCTGGCACAAGCGGCCTACTACATTGAAAGTGACGGAATAGCAGCCATCGTGGATCCAATGAGAGACTATCAGGAATATATTGATTTTGCCAATGAAAGAGGAGCCAGTATTAAGTATGTATTTGAAACTCATTTTCATGCAGACTTTGTAAGTGGGCATATTGATTTAGCTGCTAAAACAGGAGCTCAAATTGTTTATGGAAGCAAAGCAAATACTGGATTTGAAACTAAACTTGCCGAGGATGGCGAGCAACTCTCCCTCGGAAAAACAACGATTAAAGTATTGCATACTCCAGGACATACACCAGAAAGTGTATGTTATCTCTTGCAAGATGAGGAAGGGAAAGACCACGCAATATTTAGTGGAGACACACTTTTTGTGGGCGATGTAGGACGTCCAGATTTATGCCAAGCCGGTCTAAATTTAAGCAAAGAGCAAATGGCTGAATACCTTTATGAAAGCCTACAGTCAAAGATCGTTCCACTGAATGATGAAGTTACTTTATACCCAGGTCACGGACCAGGCAGCGCCTGCGGAAAAAATTTGGGTCCAGAAACCATGAGCACCTTGGGCAAGGAAAAAAAGTTTAATTACGCCTTGCAATTCAAATCTAAGGAAGCTTTTGTGGCAGCCATATGCGAAGGAATTTCTCAGCCTCCATCATACTTCTTTGAAGATGCTGCCCTCAATCAAAAGGGATATAAATCTTTGAATAAAATTATGCAAAGCGCTCCAATGCTTGCAGCAGAAGATTTTAAAAAATCTGTAGCAGAGAACGCCTTAATTATCGATACCCGTCATCCCGATGAATTTGAACTAGGATTTATCTCGGGGGCTATTAACATTGGTTTAAATGGACAATACGCCATATGGGCGGCTACGCTATACGATTTAGACCGAAAAATAGTATTAGTTACTGCCAAAGGGCAAGAAGAAGAAAGTATTATTCGGTTAAGTCGAGTGGGATTTTCAAATATCGTTGGTTGCTTAGAAAATGGCATGGATGCTTGGGATGAAACCATAGGAATGGTTATTTCCATTACTCCAGAAGAATTGGCTTTGGATTTAAAACACAGTGATGATCAAGTATTGGATGTACGCAAAGAAAGTGAATGGGAAACTTGCCATCTCAAAGGAGCAAAACACTTGAGCTTAGAGAATATGGAGGAGCAATTGGACGAATTGGATAAGGACCATAAATACATGGTGCATTGCGCTGGGGGTTATCGAAGTATGATTGCCAGTTCCATCCTTAAAAAACACGGATTTAATAATATTAAAAATGTGTACGGTGGAATGAGTAAAATAAAAGAATTAGAATTAGATATCATTTATCCAGAAAAAGCTGAACTTGGCTAGTTTTATTTTTTGAGCTACCTCATGATTCGCGCCAATCCCAAATCCCAAAACTGGAATACCTTCTTTGGTGTATTCTTGCTTATTTACACCGTTTATGGGTTTTGGTGTATGCCCAGTTTTGGGTCGCCAACGGATGAATTTACGCAAAGAGCTATTGGAACAGAGAATGCCAGATTTATTGCGGGCCATAGTTCTTTAGAAAAACTATCCGAACATCAGTTCTTCGGTCCTATTGTAGAAACACCGCTGTATCTTTTGGAACAGCTCATTTATACTAAAGATATTTCAACAAAAATATACCTGCGGCACTCCGTCTTATTTGCTTTATTCATTAGTGCACTTATTGTCTTTTTTAAACTCCTAAAAGGACTTACAAAAAATGACGGGGCATCTTTTTTTATCACTTTAGTTTTTGCTTGTAACCCCCGATTATTTGCCCATGCGCATTATAATTCTAAGGATACAGCTTTTTTGTGTTTTGTACTATTTGGACTCTACTGCTTTGTGCAATTTATTCAACATAAAAACTTTACGTCCCTTTTACTAGCTGCTGTTTGGCTAGGTGCAGCAACAAGCATCCGCTTGGCTGGTGCTTTTATACTAATGGCTTGCATTAGCACTTTAGCTTTTTCCTTAAAAAGCTATGGTAAACCCATTTTGTATTTCTGCATGTTGAGTTTACTTGCGTTTATCGCTTCCTTTCCTTACCTCTGGATTCATCCATTGGAAGGCATTGGACAGTTAATTATATATACTACTCAAAATCCATACCCTTGGAAAGTATTATTTGCTGGAAAAATACACCTTGTTGGATATGGCCTTTGGTATTACGTGCCTCTATCGCTGGCCTTAAGTTCTGCTATTATTATTCTAGCTCTTTTTCTCATATTTTTCATTCGCGCCTTACGTTCCATTGCTCGTAAAAACTTTAGCATCGAACAACTATTGATCCTTCAATTATTTGCTTTGCCCTTGCTTTATTTTATGATTACTCAACCGGTGTTTTATAATATGGGACGACATACCCAATTTATGCTTATCCCTGTATACCTTGGAGCTGGGATGATTCTAAGTGCGGTTTGGAGTAATAAAATTGCAAAGAATACAGTTCTAGGCATTATTGCATTAACCTGTTTTGCATTGCCTGTTCATAAAGGAAATGAGATGGTTTATTTTAACGGCATCAAAAGCTTTTGGAAGCCCTATAGTTTTGAACTGGATTATTGGACCTTGAGCGCTAAACGTGCCATGCAAGATCTTCTGAAAAAAGAAAAAATCATTTCACTCTATTGCTTTGATAGGGCAGTAGAGAACTCTATAGATATGTTGTCTCCGATCGAAAGAGAACGAATAAGTCTGAATGTAAAAGACAGTGCCGATTTCGAATTGGTCTTTTTTAGGGAAACTCCATTGCAAGTAAATGAAAAAACCATTTTTGCTTATGGCTCGAAAAAAGAACCCTATTTATTGGTAAATAGGTTGAGATAATTTAGATTTTTTAATCTCATATTCTAAAATACATCAAAATAAAAAGGCTAATTTCGTGCCATGACAATGAGAAACGTAAGTGTTATTGGGGGGGGAACCATGGGAAATGGAATTGCCCATGTTTTTGCCCAAAAAGGATATCAGGTAACTTTAATTGACATACGCCAAGAGGCTTTGGATAAGGCTTTGGTCACCATTACAAAAAACTTGGATCGCTTGCTTGCAAAAGAACGCATTGATGAGTCCACCAAGACATCTACTCTTGCAAATATTATAACAAATACAGACTTAAAAGAGGGTGTTTCTAAAGCCGATCTAGTAGTTGAAGCTGCTACCGAAAATACGGATCTAAAACTAAAGATATTTAAAGATATAGATACCGCTGCTCCAGCAAATTGTATACTAGCGAGTAATACTTCTAGCATATCTATTACCAAAATTGCGGCGGTTACACAACGGCCTGAAAAGGTAATTGGGATGCACTTTATGAACCCCGTACCTATTATGAAGCTAGTGGAGGTAATTACAGGCTTTAAAACGG
>JAURQA010000085.1 GCA_030836345.1 Bacteroidota bacterium | reverse complement strand
GGTTCATATTTTACATTTATTTCTGCATGCTCTAAGTATTCTCTTTCTATGTCTTTCAGAAAAGTATCGGGTTGTGCTTGACTTAGATCTCTGATATTTACATCGGGCCGGGCCAGTAAAGATTTAAGTTTTACCTTTTGCTTAATTGTTTGTCTATCAGTTTTTTCAAGTATGGGGTTTATGTTGGAAGGTTCAATACTTGTTTTGGTAATGTACTCTATAATATCTTTAGTAAACGATGTTTTTTTATGTAGAGCATCTATTCTCTCCTTGCTTGCTGTCCCGTATTTCTGAGCAATGGGTGTTAAGCGCACATCTGCGTTATCCTGCCTTAGGCTTATCCTGTATTCAGCTCTAGATGTAAACATCCTATATGGTTCATCTGTTCCCTTGTTTACTAGGTCGTCTATGAGCACTCCTATATATGCCTCGTTTCTTTTAAGAACCAATGGTTCTTTGTCTTGTATTTTGGCTGCAGCATTAATTCCTGCCATCAATCCCTGGCCAGCAGCTTCTTCATACCCTGTAGTGCCGTTTATTTGACCCGCAAAGTATAGGTTATCTATCCCTTGGGTTTCCAAGGTAGGCTTCAGTTGTGTGAGGTGGAAGTAGTCGTATTCGATGGCATAGCCTGGTCTAAAAATTCTTGCCGCTTCAAATCCGGGAATCTTTTTAATGGCTTCGTACTGAATATGGTCTGGCAAAGATGTGCTAAACCCATTTACATATATTTCTACCGTATCCCAACCTTCGGGCTCAACAAATATTTGGTGTCGGTCGCGTTCAGAGAATCTATTAATTTTATCTTCAATGCTTGGGCAATACCTTGGACCCAATCCTTCGATTGCTCCATTAAACATTGGGCTTAGATGAAACCCTTCTCTTAATTTATCATGTACTTCGGGGTTTGTGTATGTTATAAAGCAGCTCTTTTGTTTGCTTGGTGTTTGTTTGTGTGGAAGGAAGGTGAATGCCTGTATTTCGTCATCCCCTTTTTGTTCTTCCATTTTTGAATAATCAATACTTCTTCCATCTACTCGAGGGGGCGTACCGGTTTTCATTCTTCCTGTTTCGAACCCATGTGATACGAGTTGTTCTGTTATCCCCGTAGAGCCAACCTCGCCCATTCGTCCTCCTCCGTATTGTTTATCTCCTATGTGTATTAATCCATTAAGAAAAGTCCCGTTGGTGAGTATGACAGATTGAGCGTAAAATGAACTACCCATGGCTGTTTTAACACCGGTTATCTTTCCATTTTCTGTATGAATTCCCTTAACCATATCCTGAAAAAAATGAATATTGGGGTTTTGTTCGAGGGTAATTCTCCAATAGCGAGCAAATAGCCATCGATCATTCTGACTTCTGGGACTCCACATTGCCGCTCCTTTACTTCTATTTAACATTCTAAACTGGATCATACTGCGATCTGTAATGTGCGCAGACATTCCTCCAAGAGCATCTATTTCTCTAATTATTTGACCTTTTGCTACCCCTCCCATTGCAGGGTTACAGCTCATTTTAGCTATGGTTTCCATATTCATGGTAACGAGAAGCACCTTGCACCCCATGGTAGCTGCTATGTGTGCAGCTTCGCACCCTGCGTGTCCTGCACCAACAACGATGAGGTCATAATTTTTTTCCATTGCTTTGTGATTTATAGTGTTGAATATATTTTTCTTCTGCAATTCTCATTGCCTGTATTTCTTTTTTTGTTTTGTCTTTGAAGCCCGCCATATGAAGGCATCCGTGCAAGGTAACACGGAGTAACTCAGATTGGTTTGTTTGTTTAAACATTTTAGCATTTTCTTTTATGCGATCGTAGCTGATATACAATTCTGTTTCCACGTGGAACTTTTTTTCGCTAAGGTCAAAGGTTAATATATCTGTATAATAATCATGATTGAGGCTTGTTCTATTCATTTCTCTAATTTCTTCATCGTTAAGTAAAACAACGATTAGCCTCTTTAGTTGTTGCTTTGAATCAGAGAAAATGGCATCTACTGTAGCTCTAAAAGTAGTTAAATCTATGTTTGAATAAAAAAACTGATAATTCCCTGCTATTTGTATCATCGAAGTAATTGCAATGTTCCTTTAAGTTGTTGTGCCTTTTTTGGTCGGTTTATAAAAACGATATATATATATGTTCCATGTGGAACTAATTTTCCATGATGTGTCCCATTCCACCCCAAGAGCGCATCTCCATCCCATATTTTTTGCCCCCAGCGATTGTATATGCGCAGAATGGATTCACCTTGGCGTAAGTTTGGGTTGTTTATTTTGAAGGTTTTATTGAGGGATCCAAAAGGGTTAAACACATTCGGTATTAGTGTAGTATCAAAGACGAGGTGGCGTACATAATTGCTTCGTGCGGAATCTATGGTACCTGTTGTGTTGGTGTGGTAGTAAACAACTTGGTATTGGGTCCACGCTAGAGGGTCTGAGTCGCTTTGGAAGAGAGTGTTATTGTTGGTTTGGCTTGTTAGGTCGTTGAGTTGATTTGTTCTCTGGAAATAAGCATTGCGCTTATTCCATATGGCATAATCGTTCCACGTGAAAACAAAGGCCGCTTTTTTGAGTACAATGCTTTCATGAGTGGGGCTTACCTCAAAAGTGTCGTCGCAAACATTGGTTAAGGCTGACTTAAATTCATATATTTTATTTGAATTGTCTAAACCAGTTTCTATTGTACTGTTGTATGCTTGAGGGTTGTTATTTGTATATACTTGATTCCATGTTGTGGACCCTTTTTCTCTTTGATATAGCAGCAGTTCTTTAACCCCTAATTTAGGGTCTAACAGCATGCTTATTTCTGTTTTCCCCGGCTCTATAAAGGTAACGTGCCCAATTCTATTATTGGTAGAAACAGGGTTGCTTGTTGTTTGTACTGATATAAGGTTAGAGGAGCTTGTAATCGTACTCCCTTGTTTGTGTACTCTGATATAAAATAGATATTCTAATCCCGGCGTCGGAATTGTAAAGTCATAGGAGTTGGTTCCTCCTGGTAACTTTGCAACCAACGCTAGATTGTCTATACGAGTACCAACGAATAAATCGTAGGAGTCATTAACCCATCCTGGAGCGCTGTAATTAGACCACCTTATTTGTGTCCTTTTTTCGCATAAATCATTGAAAGCCAATGGATTGTGTTCTAGAAACACAGGAGAATGAGGGTTGGATATTATGCCCTCATTTCCACAGGAATCAAATACAGCTATAGATAGAAAGTTGTCTTTTTGGTTGACATTAAATGTACTATTGAGAAAACTATCACTTTCCCCTTGAATGGATCTAAGAACACTGTTTGTTCCTGCTCCTGGGTTTGATTTGAAAAGAGTGTACCCTTTAACATCAGGTTCAGGAGCGTTGCTCCATCCAGCATATAGTTTTTGTGTGGTCAAGCGAACACTCACACTATCTATGTTATGCAGGTTGGGTGGGGTGTCGTCTATCAAAACAGAATTGGAGTTCAAGCTATCGATCCTGTTGCATGCATTCTTGGTTGTAATATATACTTCCCACTTTTTTGTATTGGGTATAACAAAGGAGAAGGATTGGTCTGTTAAAACACCATGGGTATGAAGTGTTTGATAAGGCTGTGAAGCGGATTCGCGTCCATATGCAATATATTCTGTAAACGAGCCGCAAACATCTGACTTAGGGGTGTAATAAAGAGTTAAAGTGCGTGTGTTCCGATCCAAACAAGCACGAAGCAAAACAACAGGCTCTGTTACGGCAGTGAGCTTGCCAAATAGCATTAAAAAGGTTATATGTATAATGCGCCTAAGATACATCTCCTGCTAAACACCAAGCCAAATCACTGTGCCTAAATAAATCGTTTACTAAATCGTTTACATCTTCAATATCTGCATTTAAGACAGCGAGGCATTTGTTTTCAAAAGCATTTAGTGCTTTTCCTTTGCTTAGAGAATATTGAACTTTATTGAGCATACTGTGTGGCTCATCTATTGAACGGTATAGTTGTCCTAAGAAATAACGTTTAGATCTGGCAAATTCTTCTTTTTTAACACCTTCTTTCTGTAATGATGTTATAATTTCTTGAATGGCAGAAATAGCGGAGTCTACATTTTCGGAGTTCATTTGACTTGATATTTGCAAGTGAAACAATCCATTTTGTAAGCTTACACGACTACCTATTCCGTAAGTAAGCCCTCTTTTTTCTCGAACATCTTTCATTAAACGGCTCCCAAAAAACCCACCAAGAGCCCTGTTCAGAAGATAAATTATTGGCATTTTATCTTCTGTAATAGTGGTTTTTATATATGC
>JAURQA010000009.1 GCA_030836345.1 Bacteroidota bacterium | reverse complement strand
TAATTTTTTTATTTAAAGCTATTGGCTCCATCTGACTATACCATTTTTTATTATTCCTCACTGTCCTTCCCCGCATGTCTACAATATTCTTATTCCTCCCTACAAATAAACCAACAATGTCAACTGCCTCATTTAAAAGGCCTCCTCCGTTAAACCTTAAATCTAAAATAACTTGATCTTTTACACCGCTTTCATCCAGTTTAACAATTGCATTTCTGATTTCAGAAGCAGCATTTCTTCCAAATTGATTGAGTCTTATGTAGGCTATATTTTTATTTATTGGCGCATAGTAAGGAACACTCTTATCCAGAATCTGCATTCGATTCACCTTTTTGCTTAGTCGCTTTCCAGCGCGATCTATAACCATATTAAAGCTCGTATTGGCAGAACCTCTTAAAAGTACACTTACATCACTTATTGTGCTATTAGCAAGGCTTTTTCCATTAATAACCTCTATAATATCTCCAGCTCTCACATCCGATTTATTAAAAGCATATCCCGTAAAAACTTCCGTAACTACAATGGCACCCTCCCGGATTTTAACTCTGCAACCCACTCCTCCATATTCCCCCATTCGATCAACCAAAGCCTTTTCAGCTTGATTCTCAGAATAAAAGTTAGTATATGGGTCCAAGCCATCTAACATAGCGTCTATGCCCTTTTTAATTAAGGTTCCGGGTTGCACCTCATCCACATAGCTTTTATTGACCTCTTCATAAACACTAGTAAAAATCTCAATATTTTTAGATATCTCAAAAAAAGAATCAGCCACTTTAAAAGATGCAAGGAGCAAACATGTAAATGAAATGATAAGAAGGTGCTTAATCTTGCTCATGAATAACAAATTTAATTTATTGCTTTTACATTCGATATAGGTTTGGAATATAAAATGCCAAATTATCCGAAATATTCAATAAATAATTACAATAACTTGAAAAATGACTCATCTAGCTGTAATTTTTGGGAGATAAATTCATGGGATAGTTTGATAGGTCCATAGATCTTTAAAGTGACTTATTTAAATAGGGCTTTTTCATATTTATAATCCAATTTATAGAACAGCTTTTTTATATCTCCGTATGACTATATATTTGTAATAAGTTGCAATACATTGCTATCCACGCTTTATTAAATTTAGCAGTTTGGCATAAAGATTGTCATACCATAATAAACACTTGAAAATTAGAAAGAAATGAAAAATATATTTACGTTTATCGGATTAGGAGCTCTATCAATGGCTGCATTATTTGCTATTACTCCGTCCCAAAAAGTCTCTGATTCTGTAGAATGGTCCAAAACGACACATGACTTCGGAACTGTAAAAATGGGTCCTAAGGCAAATACAGAGTTTAACTTCAAAAATAGTGGTGTTACACCTGTAACTATTAAAAGTGCAAACCCAAGTTGTGGATGCACAGCAAGTGATTACAGTCATGAGCCAATCATGCCCGGTCAAAATGGATATGTAAAGGCAAGTTACGGGACGAAAGGGCGACCTGGCTTCTTTAAAAAGACCATTACTGTAACTCTAGATAATGGAACTACACAAGTATTAACAATTACAGGAACGGTAACAAGCGATGCTGGAGCATCTGGCGACAAACTATAATGAAGAAATTACTTATACTTAGTTCACTTTTAGCAATGGCTTCCTTTGCGAAAGCACAAGTTCAAGGAGAAGCTACATCAACAGCTACTGCGGTTAAAAAAGCACCACCTATTGTCTCTACAATCGAGTTTACTGAACCAAACCACGATTTTGGAAACATTATCGAAGGAGAAGTGGCTACTTTCCAATTTGTTTTTACGAATAAAGGAAGTGATTCAATTAAATTAACCAATGTTAGAGCAAGCTGTGGATGTACCACTCCCCTCTGGACCAAAGAAGAAGTTGCACCGGGTGAAACGGGTGTGATTACTGCTCAATACAACAGTAAAGGACGCGTGGGAACATTCCATAAATCAATTACTGTGAACAGTACAGGTGGAAATGTTTCACTAACCATTAAAGGTGTTGTTATTTCTGAACCCGAAAAACCAAAATCTCCTGTAATTATCGGTGGATAATAAAGGAAGACTATATCCCCTCTTAAAAGCTGGCTTTGCCGGCTTTTTTTTCATTCATACTATCGCCTGCCATTCACTTAAAAGAGTAGATCCAAAAAAAAGAGCTTATCATAAAAAAAATCAGACCATTGGCACTCCTTTACTAAAGGAGATTCCGGAAAAAGGTATTTTTACTCTTGGTTCGGATACCATTTTTACAAAAACTCATTATTTAGGTGATACCATTGAGGCAGTATTTTATTTTACTGTCCTTAAGGAACCTTTAAAAATATTGCAAGTGCATCCAGGCTGTCAGTGCACAGCGCCTATCTACCCAAAAGATACTATACAGCCAGAACAAATAGACTCTATTGTGCTTATGTTTTACACTAAAAAAGTACATGTAGGTCGCTTCAACAAATACGCCTATGTATTAAACGCAGTGAAAGAGGTAGATTATTTTATTTTGGGAGAGGTTTTAGAACTTCCAAAAGGAATTCGACCAAAAAGAGTGAGGTACACAAACAGATAATAGACCTACAGGCGATTCATATCGACTGCCATAAATCGCCCTCTCTCATCCCTGAATACTTTACAGGTCTCATGAATATTGTCGTGTTCCAAGAAATAACTCCAATTTTCTGAGTGGGCCATCTCATTGGTTTTTTGCCTTTCTTCCATTGTAATGAGAGGTTCGATATCATATCCCATCACATAATTCACGGGAATATGAGAAGAAGAAGGAAATAAATCAGCAGCATATAAGAGGATCCCATCCTCTGTTTCTATTTTTGGGCATATCATATCCACCGTATGCCCTCCAACGGTATGCGCCCATATTCCAGGGGCAATCTCCTCATCTTTGTTCGTAAAACGGAGAACTCTGTGTTCCTGCAGAGGCAAAAAATTCTCTTCTAAAAAACTAGCTTTCTCGCGCGGGTTGGGATAACAGGCATGATTCCAATGTTTTTTAGATACATGATACGTAGCATTGGGAAATGTTGGAACTAAGACTCCATCATTATTCTTAATTACGGCTCCTCCCACATGGTCAAAATGCAAATGAGTAAGCACTACATCTGTAATATCCTCCGGATCTATACCTTTTAAGGATAAAGAGCCCAAAAGTGTATCGTTTCCGTTTAGGAAATAGTACGAATAAAATTT
>JAURQA010000084.1 GCA_030836345.1 Bacteroidota bacterium | reverse complement strand
GCATACCACATGTGCGTGGCGATGTGATGCGAAAACCAGAAGTAACCATAAAATACAGAGATGAAAACTGGGTGGAGCATACCGAAACCTTTACAGGAATGCCAGCCCGTATAATTCAACATGAGTATGATCATATTGAAGGAGTACTTTTTGTTGATCGTTTGCATGCCCTAAAGAGAACTATGCTCAAAGGAAAATTACAAAAAATATCTAGCGGTAATATTAGAACCGATTATAGAATGAAATTCCCTAAATGATAAAATATGTGCCATATTATATTAGGTTAATACGGCCTGTAAATTTATGTCTCATCTTTTTTACCCAGCTTATTTTCGTTTTAAAAGCAACAGACTTTCAACTTTCTTCAATTATTCTTCCGGACTTTTTTCTCATTGTAAGTTCTATTATTTTTACTACGGCGGCAGGCTATGTAGTAAATGACTTATTTGATATTGAAATCGACAAAATTAACAAACCTTTAAAGCAATTTATACCCAAGCCCATCAGTTTTAAAGCAGCGAAAATTTTTTACTTTGTTTTGGTTTCACTCAGCCTAATTCTGGCTTTCCTTTTCGGAAGAAGCTTTTTAGCCATGGTTATAGCCGTGAATATTCTGCTCTATTTCTATTCACAGGATCTCAAGAAATCAGTTCTTTTTGGAAACCTTTTGGTATCCTTTTTGTCTGGAATGGTTGTATTTACAACTACCTATGCTTGTTTTAACAATGCCAATACCTTTTATGCTCTATACAGTTTATTAGCATTTTTAATGACCATGTCTAGAGAAATTATAAAAGATATGCAAGACATGGATGGCGATGAGGCCCATGGGGCCAAGACCCTTCCTATTGTTTACGGCGTAAGAGCAAGCAAATGGGCTGCGAGTATTTGCATCGCTTTACTCGTAATAGTGCTCCTTTTTATCGCCTTTAAAACAAATAAAATGCCCTATTGGTTGAGCATTGGGACGCTTTTGGGCTGGTTTATATTTACTGCACAACAAATGTGGCTGGCTACTAAATCTTCGGAATATGGAAGAGTTAGCCTGCTATTAAAAGCAGGTATTTTTGCAGGAATATCCTCCGTACTCTTGGTGTAAATTAATACGCCTCAGCAGCAAGTGCAAAAAATGCACTGCTTCGAGCATAGTTCAAATTATAATAATCCTTTCCTACTTTACGGCGGGCTCTCTGGTAGATATGCTCTTGGTCGTAGTAGTTCTTTTCCAAGGGGAGTGCAATCAATTCCTCTCCAAAAATACTCATCATATACCATTTCTCAATTAAGCGAGCAATGGGCATATTTAAGTTATGATATGGCTGAATTTTATGAAAAACTAAATGCATTGATGCAGCCATGTAAGCTTGCTCTGTCGCATTCATATCTTCATTTTCTAAGGCTTCAATATCTCTATAAAATTTACCTAATTCATCCTCGCATTTTTTAACATCACAGGCAGTGTACTCAATTTTGTCATTTCTATCTACTACGAACAATGGATTGGTGCGAATTTCACCGTGATACACCTTAGGCAGGTGTGGTCTAGCCAATATAGCATGTATCTCATTGGCCACTTCACGATCCATTTTTTTCCCCCTTATATACAAATAGGCTTTGTATATTGAAAACGCATCTACATACTCTTTAGGAGCTTTTTCCTCACCTTTTTTTACCCAACTTGCAAAATCTTTCGGATCTACTTCCTCCCCTTCACAACTTGCTGAATAGGCTGCAGATATGGCTGCTGCATATTCATAGTCAGAAAGTCCATTACTTTTAAAAGTCTCTAAGGATGAAAGGGGGTTAATCATTTCTGAAGATTTGAACTCCGAAAGGGTTTGAGTAGGTAGAATTTCAAATGTATAATCCAAAACGGTTACAAAATTAACTCAATCAACTCAATAGATAACCAATTTACCTCGTATTTTTAAAAATTGAGGGTTTTAGGCTCTATTTTCGAGGTTCCCAAATGATCTCTGGGTTTCCATGCGAATGGTCAATAAATCGAGCTAAAATGAATAAATAATCACTTAAGCGGTTAAGATATTGAACAATAAGTGTTTCTATCTCTTCATGTTCTGCCAAGTGAACGACAAGCCTTTCTGCTCGTCGGCATACACAGCGAGCTACATGCGCATGAGAACCTAGATTTGATCCTCCTGGCAAGATAAAGTTTTTTAATTCCGGCAATGTATGGGTATGCCTATCTATTTCATCCTCGAGCAATTTTACATCTTCGGGTAAAATCTCTGGTAAAATCATCTTACTTTCACTCGAAGAGGCTAAATAACTGCCAAGCATAAATAGCCTATTCTGAATATGGGCTACCGTTTCTTCGTCTTTTCCAGACAGGCCATGCCGGAGAAAACCTAGATTTGAATTTAATTCATCCACCGTTCCATAACTCTCCACACGAATGTGATGCTTACTTACCCTATCTCCTCCAATGAGAGCTGTTTTCCCATCATCGCCTTTCCGTGTATAAATTTTCATTGTTTAAACAACAAAAGTACTGAGGTCATTGTTTGAACCCAAGCATTATTATTGAAAAAAAATTAGTTGAAGTTAGAAGCGTCTACGACGATATATCGATTTCCTATGCGCTTCCATAAGACAAGCGTCACATAACTGTTTTCACTTGCATCATGAGCAAAGGTGTGCTCAAACTCAAGCGTTTGGGCTTCTCCTGTACTAGTTATCTTTTGGCCCCATG
>JAURQA010000083.1 GCA_030836345.1 Bacteroidota bacterium | reverse complement strand
TGGTACTACAGATGCTTGGGGAAAAGCGGGTTGTGAATCGAAACACGGTTCAGATATTGGTACTTTCATTGTAACTGCCGCAAATAGCTTGGTTAAAATGATGGTTTATCAAGAAGGATTTGCTTCACCGATTGGTTTAAAATTAGCTACAAGCACTGGTGCAGCATATCCTGAGGTTGTTGTACAAAATAAAATAGCCGATGCTTGGGTAGAGCTGGAATTTGACATTTCAGTCTGGGTTGGTGGATTGGGAGGGGAAAATCCCGATCAATTTATTTTATTGCCAAGCTATGCGGCTCGTGACAAAGGTCATACCGTCTATTTTGACAATGTTACTTTTAATGCGGCTAAGTCTATTGAAAAGCCCAACACTGCCGCTCCTAAACCTACGCGATCTGCTGACAAAGTAATCTCTATTTTTAGTAAAATAACTGGAGCGCCCGATGCAACTTCGCACTACAAAGACGTTGAAAATACCGACTTTAACCCTAATTGGGGAGCAACTTCAGGAAATGTTGTTATTGAGTCCTTCGCTGGTGATTTGGCTCTAACATATCCTAGCTTGGACTTTCAAGGAACCTTAATAGGTGGTGCCGGTAATTCCATTGATGTGTCAGAAATGAAGTACTTGCATTTTGACTATTGGACCGATGGAGGTTCAAGCTTAAGAGTTACTCCAATAAGTATCACAAGCGCAGAAATTTTCTATGATGTATTTCAGGAACAGGGCGCATTGGCTCAAAAGCAATGGGTAAGTGTGGATGTTCCTTTGTCTCATTTTAAAGGATACGATTTTAACATCAAAGAATTAAAGTTTGATCAAGGGGGGGATAAAACCTTTCATTTCGATAATATATTTTTTACATCAGAGTCTTCATTAGAAACCAATGATCTTGCGCAGATTCCTTTAAAGATATTCCCAAATCCCAGTGCTGATTTTTGGACCATTGAAACAAAAAAGACTCAAGTATTATCCCTTATCCTTTTCGATGCCATGGGCAAACGTATATTGTCTTTAAACCCTAAGGATACGAAAATAGTTATTGATGGTTCTGCTTTGCAAACCGGGTTATATTTCGCTTCACTTAAAACAGAAACGGGAGTGAATACTTTTAAATTGATAAAAAATTAGATTTTTTTTTATCCAAAAAATAGATGAAAGGTGCGACTTATTATCGCACCTTTTTTTTGCTTTAAGTGCTTAATTTGCTTCTGCACAGTCTACATAACTGTTTGCTACGGGCTCTTACTTCAAGTAGTTTTGAATAGTTTCAAGAAAGAAATAATGAGCCAAAGCTAACGCCCGAAGATTTGATTTCCGACCTCAGTCATGTCTTTAAAGCGGTTTAAACAGGTACGTCGTTTTTCATTTATTTACAGAACAATGCAACTGGTGAATAATACAATTTTTATTTGACTGAAAAGTCTTGGGAAAAAGCAGGATAAAACAATGCATAATATTCATCAAAACAAACTTCAATTTCACAGAGATTAAATTGGATTTTCACTATGAATATATGGAACTTTTAGTGTATTTTCGCGCCCTTATTGAACAGAGATTAGAATGAAAAATAGAAATACCATACTTGTATTTTCAGTCATCTTAGCAATTGTATGCCTATACCAATTGTCCTTTACTTTTAAAGTAAAAAACTTTGAGAGCAAAGCTCGTGCGCATGCCGCACTGGAGGTGAAAAAGTCAGGAGTAAAATTTGGCCCAACCTATCGACGATATATTGATAGCATGGGTAATAAAACCATTTATGATTTTGGTTTAGCCAGTTATTCTTACTTTGATTGTAAACAAAGAGAGATCAATTTAGGTCTGGATTTACGTGGAGGAATGAACGTAATTCTTGAAGTAGATAAGTCTGCTATTATTAGCGGAATGGCCAATGATAAGGAGAACCCGCAATTGGTTAAGGCCTTAGAGTTTGCAAACAAAAAAGTGCGAGAAGAAGGGGGAAATTATGTAGACTTATTTATAGCAAACTATAAAAGTCTAAACCCAAATGTGAATTTGATTAATTTATTTGCCAACAAAAACAATTCGGCATTGGGCAAAAGCACCACAGAGGCTAGTTTAACTCAATATATTAATGAAGAAGTAAATGGAAGTATTGATCGAGTAAGAGAAGTTGTAGAGAAGCGGATTAATCAATCTAATGTTACTCAGCCAACCATTCAAAAGGTAGATAACGGTAGGATTAGTGTAGAATTGCCAGGGGTAGATAATCCTAAGCGTATGGAAGATCTCGTAGAAAAAAGTGCAAACTTAGAATTCTACGAAGTGCATGCGAATTATGAATACCTAAGAGAGGGAGATGCTATCATGGAAAAATTGTTCGGAGTAACAACCAAGATAGCGTTTGAAGCAACGGATTCTTCTACTTCAGACTCAACCCTTGCAAAGAAAACAAAAACAGCAAGTGTTTTATCGAACTACATCACTCGAACGGTGGGTATGGCGGCTTCTGGTTTAGTTAAAGGAACAGACATTAAGAAAGTTCTTGAAATTTTTGAAGGCAAACAATACCAAAATATTTTAGCAAGTAACAGAGCAGTCATTGCTTTTAGCGCGAAAGCTGCAGATTATGACGCAAGCTTAAAACAGACAAAAGGGGGGAATGATTACGAAATATTCTTGCTGAAGTTAGGAAGAGATGGGAAATCATCTTTGAACTCAGAAGATGGAAACATTATCTCAGATGCTCGTTTTACCACCGGACAAACTGGCCAATTAGAGGTAAATATGACCATGACCGCTGCTGCGGGTAACGAATGGAGTCAAATTACAGGAAATAATGAAGGACGTCCAATTGCGATTGTACTAGATAATAGAGTCTATTCTGCCCCAAGAGTAAATCAAAAAATTACGGGAGGAAGCAGTCAAATTACAGGAAACTTTGATGTAAATGAGGCCGATGATTTAGCCAATGTTTTAAAAGCGGGTAAATTACCTGCACCTGCTAAGATTGTAGCAAGTGAAGTGGTGGGTCCATCACTAGGTGAAGCCAGTATTAAAAAAGGAACCTGGTCTTTAGTGATAGGTTTTTTCTTAGTCCTTATCTTTATGGTAGTATATTATAGAGGGGCAGGATTAATTGCAGTTATTGCTGTTTTAGCCAACATGTTTATTATAATTGGAGTGCTATCAAGCCTTGGTGCTGCACTTACCTTACCAGGTATTGCAGGGGTGCTGCTTACCATAGGTATGGCGGTAGATAGTAACGTGCTAATTTTTGAAAGAATAAAAGAAGAATTACAGAACGGTAAATCAATAAAACAATCAGTTTCTGAAGGTTATCGCCATGCCATGAGCGCTATTCTGGATTCAAACATTACCACGCTCTTAGCCGGTGTTATTTTAACCATGGCAGGAGCTGGACCAGCTTATGGTTTTGCCGTAATACTTGTAATTGGTATTTTTAGTTCATTATTTACTGCTTTACTATTGGCTAGAGTAATTATGGATTCTAGAATTAGAAAAGACAAATCCATTTCATTTGATACCTCTTGGAACAGAGGGTTCTTAAAAAATAAAAGTATTGACTTTGTAGGATCTCGTAAGAAATACTACATGATATC
>JAURQA010000082.1 GCA_030836345.1 Bacteroidota bacterium | reverse complement strand
GCAAAGCTTATATTTATTTAGAAAAAATAAAAACAATAATTTTATATCACTATATATCAACTACTTATAAAACATGATTTTTATCATATTTTTAATCAATCTAAAATCATACATTGGCATTAAAACGAGTTTTTTACCCAGTATTTTTGAAGTAAATGTATATAGCATAATGGCAGATATGACTAAGCCAACGGACAAGGCAATCCCTGCGCCTAAACCCTCTAATTCTTTTAAGAGAATATAGTGGAAAATCAATTGAGCACTTAAACCACATAAGGAGGATAAAACCAAAAGGTTAAACCGGTTGATTGCATGAAGGTAATGAGCCATAACTGTACTAAAACCCAAAGCTAAAATCCCAGGAATGACTGCCAAAGAAATGGCTCGCATGCCACCAAAATCAGCACCAAATACAAAGGCATAAAAAGATGAAGGTATGAGCACTATTAGAAAACAAGCCAAAAGAGTTCCTATTAAAGATATGCTCACGTATTTACTCACCAAGCGAGCAACATAAGTTTCATTATTGCTCGCCAATATTTTCATATGAGCAATGGTTCCAAAACTATTTGCAAAAATCCATACCGTATCTGCAATAAGAAGTACATTTGAAAAAACGCCGGCCTCTGCATCCGATACAAAATTGGCTAATAGAACTACGCCAATACGATAAGACAGGAACTGCAAAATAGCAGCCATTTGATTGGTTATTCCAAAGGAAAATAAGATTTTAGGCGGTTTCGTCATCTCCTGTTTGGCCAAGGCAAAAAATGGCCGCAGAACCCAGCGACTAATCGCATATACAAGGATATGAGTAATGGCATAAACCACCAGCACATGCACTACAGAAATGAGGGGAGACAATAAGTAATACACCAGTAGTACAAGGAGTTTTAACACTTCTAATAGTACCTGTAAGTTATTTCGAATAAACACCTTGCTCAAGCCCTGATAATAATTGTAATGAGTACCCAACCAAGCTAAGGGGAAATAAATAAGTAAAATCCAAAATATAGGCAAATTCGTAAAGAAAAATAGCATGGTTCCGCCAAATATTCCCGTTAGGATAGACCATATCCAAACCGCAGGTATAATGCTTCCAATTGGTTCATTCCTAATTAAATTAGCAATAGGACTTCCACCAACCATTTCATGAACTAAAATAATCATATGCAACCAAAATAGCGTAACGCTCAACACTCCCCTTCCATCAGCATTTAACCAGCGTGAGCATAAAACGACTACCAATGCAGCAATAATGGCCTTGACCAAGCGCATTCCAAAGGTTGATATGGGACTATTTTTAGCCATGGTATATTCTAATATGCTGCTCAAAAATATCTTTTGCTGAGAAAAGCTGATTTCGGTGCCCGTCTCCTGCTTTTAAAAGTATCTTTTCCTTACAAGCCACTTCCATCTTTTTATATAAGTCAAGAGTATCACCCACCTCAATGGGCGAACCCCACTCTTCCTTCATAAACGTTTCAGGCCCTCCGCTTCGTGTATAAATGGTATGCATCCCTAGTTTTACAGCCTCCACTACAGAGATACCAAAAGTTTCCTTACTGCTGAAATTTACCAAGCAGTGCGCTTGACTCAAGCAAGAATAATATTTAGCAGGGTCAATAAATCCCTCATAAAGTACTATATCTAATTCCTTTAAATCGTTCTTCGAATAACCCAAGGTTTCAATATTAATTCCATTTGCAATAAGAATGAGTTTGCAAGGCTGTTGGCTTCTCAATATTTTAAAACTATCTAAAACTGCCTTCGTTCCTTTTCGCTCAACATCCCAATTGGTTACATGAGCAAAGCAATAGAGACTCGAAATCTTCGATGAGTACTCATCCAATTCAATATTCGTAAAATTTGGAATTACATACACCTTTCGCATGCCCTTTGATTCAAAATGCGCCTTTAACTCAAGTGATACAGCCATTACAACATTGGCCTTTCTCATCAGATGGTACGAGATTATTTTCTTTAAGTCAAACTTTTGCCGAGTAAGAAAATAAGTAGAATGCTCCGTAATATAAAAAGGTAAGCCCAACTTTCTTGAAACCTTATGACCAATAAAAGCCATATTCCAAGCCACCGATACATGCACTAAATCAAAAGAATCCAACGCATGAAGTTCCATAGCACGGGCCGCCAAAAGCTTTGATCTTAAAAGCCAACGCTTTAATTTAGTTTGCTTTCTATTTAAAATAAATCGGCTAATATGTAGATTATCTATAACATTCTCCCGCCATTCAAAATCAACATCAAGGTCCTCTAAATGGACAGCAATTACATGTACTTTGCAAAATTGAGCCATTCGTTTGGCCCATGTAAGATTAAAAGAACCATTTAAGTCCTTCCCTTGGTCAGGAAACCAGGAAGGGAAAAATAATATATGAGGATGGGCGATCAATTCTATGGCAATGTTACAATCTAGATTTGGCAATTTAGAATCTCACATTTTAGAATTTAAAAAAAAATAAAAACGGGGGTATCATTTAGCAGAGAAATTTATAAAAAAAATGATTTACATAATTAAAAACGACCCTATATTTGCAACTTAATTAATGGCGGTTGTAGCTCAGTTGGTTAGAGCACTGGTTTGTGGTACCAGGGGTCGCCGGTTCAAGCCCGGTCTTCCGCCCTTTTAACACCATACTTCCCATGAAAAATTTAATTTATCTTCTTCCCTTCAGTGTATTAGCTGCATGTTCCAACGGTATGAATACCGAAAGCACTGCAAATAAAATAACCATAGAAAAAACCTTGGCTGTGGATACCACCGCTATCGCTTTTGGTCAAGAAGTGTATTTTGAAAATCTTGAAGATATGCAAATCGTTTCATCCCCTTTAACCATTAAAATGGGTGTAAAAGGAATGGAAGTAGAGCCTGCCAATAGTGGAGTGAACAAAAATAAAGGGCACCACCATTTGCTTATAGACACCCTATCCTTTATCTCACCTGGCACTTTAATTCCTATGGTTGATAAAAGAATCATTCATTTTGGAGGAGGTCAAACAGAGTACACGGTTGATTTAAGCCCAGGGAAACATCAAATATCCATGCAATTTGCCAATGGTTTGCATAGCAGCTATGGCATTCGTATGAGTAAAACAGTAACTGTTGAAGTTCAGTAAAACAAATTAAGCTCTTTGTCGAGCCACCTCATACATAAGGATGGCTGCTGCATTACTCACATTCAAACTATCAATTTCATCCGTCATGGGAATGAGTACATTTCTGTAATTCTTGATTAGCCATGAATCGTCTAAACCTGTATTTTCCGTACCTATTACCCAGGCCGATTTTTTTGGAACAGTTAAGGCCGTGAGCATCTCAGCATTGGAATGCATGTGTGTAACAAAGGTTTCAATCTGATGACTTTCCAGTAGGGCATGAACATGCTCCCTACCTCCAGCATAAATAGGAATACTGAAAATACTTCCCGTACTGCTTCGAATGGCATTTGGGTTATATATATCACACAGTGGACTGGATAGAATAATAGCACTTATACCTAAGGCATGAGCACTACGTGCGATTGCTCCTAGGTTGCCGGGCTTTTCCAATGCATCGCAAATCAAGTAAGAAACTTCCTCCTTATCCTTTAGTTCGCTCAGTTCATGACTTTTTTGCTTACCAACAATAAATATGTTTTTCACATCTTTACGCATGGTCAACTCATTTAAAACCTCCGTGCTGCACTGCAAATACACCGCATTAGAAACTTCAGGTACTTCATCGAATACTTGATCCATCTCTATAAAATCGGGACAAAAAAGAACAAAACTAATTTCATAACCGGCCTGAAAAGCCATTCTG
>JAURQA010000081.1 GCA_030836345.1 Bacteroidota bacterium | reverse complement strand
TATCTTTTTTAAATCCTGTTAGACTAGCCAGCTGTTCCTTAGGGATTGGGATAATGCTATCTGGGCCCACCCATTCTCCATTTAAATTCGGCTTTAGTGCACTTGAATCAATGGCCAAGGGTGTGTTATCTTCTCCTGAATTATCCGTTTCTATAGAAATAGTCCTTTCATTATCTGATCCACAGGAACTCAAACAAATGAATCCAATGGCTAGAAATAGTGAAAAAAATCTCATGGTAAGGAAACGGAATTATCCAGCTTTTATTTTAGTGGATACCTCTTCTATTATTTTATCGCAAGCAGTTAAGGTAACATTCAACAATTCGTTTGCTTTTGCTAACAATTGATTTGCCCAGGCCTCATCCTTTATTCCAGACGCATTAATAAGCACATTTAAATACGCTCCATGAACGCCTGTTTTGATGCATAGGGCACCCACTCCTACATCACTGAGGCTGTTAGGGTTTCCTTTAGCACCCATTTCAGTAAGAATTGGCAATGATTTTGCGGCAGCCAGCATGGTCTTGTAAGGAATTTCCATGGCATATTTACTGGCATCTTCCAGTGCTTGCGCTCTAGAATCTTTTTCCGCTTTTGTTTCTTTAGGCATACTAAAAGTAGCCATAATTCCATTAAATGCACGCGTATCTTCGTCTACCAAAGCCAAAAGTTCTTCCTTCACGCGCTGGCCTTTTGCAGCCCAGTCGCTATAGAATTCAACTTTATCTTCCCATCCTCGCTTACTGGCCGATAGGTTTGCTACCATTGTTCCAAGAGCAACTCCCATTGCTGCTGCTGCGGCTGCAATACTTCCTCCACCAGGTGCTGGACTATCACTAGCCGTTTCATCTACCAGCGCTTCCAAAGGCATCGAAACTAGTTTTTTATCGGCAATGGATTGAAGCTGGTATTCAATAATCTTTTTCTTTGGGTCAAATTCTGTTATTTCTGACAAGCCTAGACTATGTATGGCTGAATCAATCAAGGCAGATTCGCTCACCCCTGAACTCAAGCCTTGTTTATCTAAGAAGTATTTTCCGGCATCCAGCATTGCTTTTAAGGGAATAAGCCCCACTAATTCAGAACCTGTGACACGAGCACCTCTTTCTAAAGCTGAGTTGCACGTTTCATCAAAGGCAATATGGAGCGGTGTAATTTTATAATTGGTTAAATTCATGCTAATCTGAGCCCTATTATACTCTTCTATAAACCAACCAATGGCCTTGACTTGCTTTAACCTTCCCGGAATCCGCACCGTTTCGCCATTATCATCCGTAACTATCTTACCAGAAATTGGATTCCCTTCTCGCTTTACTCTTCCAGCCTCTCGCACATCAAAAGCAATTCTGTTTGCAATACGCGTGCTTTTGGTATTTAAGTTAATGTTATAGGCAATCAAAAACTCACGTGCACCTATGGCAGTTACACCTGTTCTTTCATCGAACTTCGCTGGCCCAAAATCGGGCTTCCACTCTGGTTTTTCAATCTTCTTTGAAAACCCTTCATATTCCCCTCCTCGGATAATGGAAAGATTGCTACGATCCTTATTATCTTGAGCTTCTTCGTATAAATAAATTGGAATTTCTAAATTTTCACCTACCCTTTTAGCTAACTTTTTTGCGTACTCTGCCGTTTCTTCCATGCTAATGTTTGCAACGGGAATCATGGGACACACATCGGTAGCCCCCATTCGAGGATGCTCCCCTTTATGCTTGCTCATATCAATAAGCTCAGCTGCTTTTTTTATTGCAACAAAGGCTGCATCAACTACAGCATCTGGCTCACCGACAAATGTTACAACCGTCCGGTTCGTTGCTTTTCCTGGATCCACATCCAATAGGTGAACCCCATCTACCTTTTCAATCTGATCGGTAATTTGTTTAATTACATTTAAGTTTAATCCTTCACTAAAATTTGGCACACACTCAATCAGTTGTTTTTGCATAGTGCAAATATAAATTTGATGAAATTGATTCGTGTGTTTTTTGAGCGAGGGTTATCCACCAATGCTCAAAAAAAATGTATTCTTAGTCTTCGGTAATTTGAGGTGAAAAATCATCATCTCCCCCTTGAAACTTACGAAAATCCTCATTGTCATCATCAAAAGGGTTGATATCGGGTTGATTCATTCGGCTTTGCTTCACTTTTTCCTCGCCAAAATCGTCTCCTGTGTTAATACCCATCATGGCACGCTCTTCAAAAGATAAATCAATAAATTTGGAGTATTGTCCTACGAATTTAACTTTAGCTTCTCCGACACTTCCGTGTCGATTTTTACCCACTACAATTTCAGTTAAGCCTTCCACAGTTGGCCCTAAACTTTGATCTCTGCTCGTTTCTTCTCCCTGTCCTACTTTTTCATAATACCCAGAGCGATAAAGGAACAATACAATATCGGCATCTTGCTCAATAGAACCCGATTCTCTCAAATCAGATAGTTGTGGCTTTTTAACTGCTCTTTTCTCTACTTCTCTACTCAACTGAGCCAAAGCAATTACAGGAATATTCAATTCTTTTGCAAGTCCTTTTAAGGACCTGGATATAAAAGCAATTTCTTGTTCCCTATTCCCCGCATTTTTATCGGAATGCGTAAGCAATTGTAAATAATCGACAATAACAATGTGCAAACCAAATTGTGAGTGAACCCTTCTGCATTTTGCCATCAAATCAAAAATGCTCATTTGAGGCGTATCATCAATAAAAATATTCGATTGAGATAAATTCTGAGTTTCACTATGCAAACGTTTCCATTCTTGGTCGGTAAGCTGTCCTTTTTTAATTAAGTCTCCGCTAATCTCTACCTCGGCACTAATCATTCTTTGCACCAATTGAACATCACTCATCTCCAATGAAAACATTAAAGCGCTTCGTTCTTTTCCATTTCTATCGGGTAACACAGCATTGCGCAAAAAGGAAAGTGCCATGGCAGTTTTACCCATACCTGGCCGAGCAGCCATAATAACCAAATCCGACGGTTGAAATCCTGCGGTAAAACGATCTAACTCCAAGAACCCAGAGGGCACTCCTGTTATTCCCTCATTCTCTTCATCGCTTCGCTCCTTCAAATCATCAATAACTCGTCCAATAAGCGTTTCAATGGATGAGTATGATCGTTTTAAACTCTCATTCTTAATCGCATACAAGGCTTTTTCGCTATCGTCAAGCATAGTCAATGCATCTTTACTATCGTCGTATGCCTCGGTCGATATCTCACCACATACACGAATTAGTTCACGTTGAACAAATTTTTGGGTAAGTATTCTAGCATAGTACTCAATATTGGCAGCACTGGCCAATTTATTGGTAAGCTGCGCCAAATAATAACTGCCACCTGCGGCAGTTAAATCGCCTTTATTTCTTAAATCGTTATTTACTGTGAGTAAGTCTACCACCGAGTTTGCACTGTACAAAGAAAAAATAGATTTAAAAATGGCTTGATGTTCT
>JAURQA010000080.1 GCA_030836345.1 Bacteroidota bacterium | reverse complement strand
CGTTTTTTCTAAATTGTCGCTTCCAATCATGGAACCATCAGCACCTCCAATAAAGTTCCAACCTACGGTATCATCTATATAGCCATTCTTATCGTCATCTATGCCATTAAAGGGGATTTCTGCATCATTGTGCCACAATACACTAACTAGGTCCTCATGCTCAATATCTGTACCTCCATCCATTACACAAACAGTAATTGGATTTGGAGTTTTACCATTCAAAAATTCATAGGCTCTGTCTAAATCAATTCCATTTACTTTTTTTGATGGTTTTTGAAGAAACCAATCTTTTGCTGGTTGCTCTGACTGTGAGTAAGCCTCTTGAGAAAAACTAAACATCATGCATGATGCCAGAGAATATATAATAACTTTCATTTTAAACTTTTTGCTAGAGCTCAAAAGTACAATGAAATCATAAAATAGTCTGTTAAAATGGATAAAGATTTAAATCACTGGGATAAAACTAGTAACCGAGCGATTTTTTGTGCTTTTCAATGGCACCTCTAACTAGAGAGGGTCTTATTCCTGAAGCAATTACACGCTGATGGTCATCCAATAGTATCCCTGTGGGCACGGTATTTAATTTTAGACGTTCAATGGTATAGTTGGTGGCAAAACCACTGACCATATTTGTCTTATACAGTTTTGTGTAATACTTAATATAATTACCTCCGCCTCCGTGGTTCAATGAGATCACATTTAAATCTTTATTGGAGCTCCTTCCTATGGCATGAAAAGCCGCGCTATCTCTTGTATATTCTGGCGAAAAGGCCCGCCAAATATAGATAAAGGTATACTTTCCCTTGTATTTTCTGATTCTATGGCGTTTCATTTTCCGCTTCTCTGGAACGCAAAATTTAAAACGGGGTATTTTTTCTCCAATGTTCAATGAATATTTCAATTTAGCGGAAGAATCTCTATACAGTTGAATCCTCTGACCCATGGGGTCTATGGACTTGACTTTATATGCGATATTAAATCGTTCTAGGTAGGCCTTTCCATCTTTTCCGCATTTCACGGCATTCAAATTTTTTAGTACCTCATGATACCCCCCTACCATCACTTCATCAATCCCTTCATCTCCATATATTCCGTTGCAATTCACATCCTTTACACCAATAGTAAAACTATCATTTCCATTGCTATATCTGGCACCTAAAACATTTAATCGTTTGGTATAGTAGGAGGCGGATGACCCATGATGAGACCTACCCCCTAAAATTGGCTTTACAATTTTATCGTCGTTCAGATGCAGCATTAAGCTGTTTTTGCCTGTTCGGTATATTCTCTTCAATTCAATTTGATATCCTTTTGGATTATTTGTAAATTTAATAATGATTGACTGATCTCTTTTCATGGTATCGGGATCACCATCGTCAGTGAAATCAAAATTATGGTTCTTATCTACCCAAATGAGTGAGAAAAAGTTGTTGTAACGAGGATTTGAGGATAGGAATAAGGTTTTATTTCCCGTGAAAGGGTCCTTTACTGCTCCATTAAATAAATAGCCGTACCCCATAACATAAGGAAAGTTCCCTTTGGGCAAAACCACAGGCTTCCATTGGGCACTATCTTGCTCTTTTGCTGAGTTAATATCTAAGGGATTTGACACTTGACTTCCTTTGAGGTAAAACATATTGGTAATATATTTCAATCGTGTAAACTCCGCATCTTCTAATCTTAAATCTAAAGGAAGATTTAAGGACTGACCAAAAAGCTTAAACGACGTTAGAAATAAACCAAAAAAAACAATGTCTTTAGCTTTCATCATATACCTATCTTCTATTGTTCATTAACCTAAATAGAAAATACAAAAAGGTAACTGCCGAAGCAAGCGCTGCGACGACATAGGTCAGTGCTGCCCATTTAAGTGCATCTTTTGCACCAGCCAATTCTTGCTCGTTTACTATGGCATGCGTTTCCATCCATACCAACGCTCTTTTGCTAGCATCGAACTCTACTGGCAATGTAACTATCGAAAAGAGGGTTAGGATTGCATAGCAGGCTACAATTATCGTTAAGCCCAGCTCACCAGAATTCATTCCTATTCCAAGGAAAGCACCAAAAAAGATAACTATGTTAAGGATGCGTCCGCTTATATTTTGAATTGGCACCAATTTGCTTCTTAAGTTAAGCATACTGTAGGCCGTTGCATGTTGAACAGCATGACCGCACTCATGAGCGGATACTGCTGCACTGGCTGCATTTTCTCCATAATACACGCTTTCGCTTAAATTAACAGTTCTGTTTACAGGGTTATAGTGATCGGTTAAGGACCCCGCTACTTGGGTAATTTTAACATCTGTAATCCCATTAGATGCAAGCATTCTTTCGGCAATTTGCTTACCACTTAAACCGTTTTTTAAGTGTACCTGCGAATACTTTTTGAATTTCGCCTTAAGTCTCTTACTTACAAGAGAACTTATTAGAGCAAAGATTCCAAGTATGACAAGGTATCCCAAACTCATTTTGAGAATCGAATAATCATATATATAACACCCGCTAAGAACAGAAATATGCTTATTCTATTAATTCCATGCATCATTTTTAAATTGAAACTTTTTGGACCATTCTGCTTTTTAAAGATCAGGTAGCCCCACATTTTTTTTAATACTTCCATATTATATATTTAAGTAAGTAAACAAAGATACTCTCTTTTATGTTTTTTTGACATCGTTAAACGCCAGGTATTAACCTTTTAACGAAATGTATTAAAACGCGGGTTATTTGTTAAGTAATGCATTGAGTCGAATACATTCTCGGGCTTCTTTTACATCATGTACGCGTAAAATTAAGGCGCCTTTTTGAAGCGCAATAGCATGCAAAAATGTAGTGCCGTTTAAGGCCTCGGCAGGTTGAATATTTAGCGATTCCCAAATCATACTTTTTCGTGAAAATCCCACAAGTAGTGGCTCTTCGAACATATTAAAACTACTCAAGTCTTTTACTATTTTAAAATTATGTTCTATGCTCTTACCAAAACCAAAACCGGGATCTAGGATGCAATCTTTAATTCCAGCAGACTTTATTACTTTTAAATGTTGAATGAAGAAATCTATAATTTCCTTGGACGGGTTTTTATAGTTAGGCTTATCCTGCATGGTTTCGGGGGTCCCTTTTTTATGCATTGCAATGTAAGGAACATCCAATTTTGAAACGGTTGAAAGCATATTAGGGTCGTCTAGACCAGCAGAGATATCATTAATCATGTCTGCACCTGCGTTTACTGCAGCTTTGGCAACGGATGCATAGTAGGTATCAATACTTAGCCATGCTTTTGGGAAAGCCTTTCGAAGCATCTCTATCAGAGGAACTACTCGATCCCTTTCAGCAGTCTCTCCTATCTGCTGGGCACCAGGCCGGGTACTTTGACCTCCGATATCTAAAATATCTGCTCCCTCTTCGAACATCTGAGCAGCTTTATTTAAAACACTCTCACTGTTGACTCGGCTTTCTTTATAAAAACTATCTGGAGTGCAGTTTAAAATTCCCATAACTTTGGGAGAATCAATAGTAAGTAATCTATGTTTACTCCTAAGAACAGTCATTAATTTTGAATAATGAACTTCCCTGTATGCAAGCTCTTATTAGCCTTAAATGTATATACTAATAGTTGGTTGGTGGGGAGTGCTTCTTCTGAGAACTCTTTTCCATCCAATCCAAAAAATTGCAGATGATTGTAGCTAAAGGGGATTGATAAGCGTTCCCCATCCCAAAAAATATCTGCACTATTCTCTATCGTTTGAGCGGATGCATTTGATTCTGCTTCCCATTTCTTTGGATTTAGCTTGAGATAAACGGGATAATGATCTGATGTGGTGGAACCGTAGCTTGAAATATAATTGTCCAGACGCAAAACATCAACATTGCTCTGGGCTTCAAACCCTTTTTTTGCATTCTTTGAAGCACATATATGATCAATTACATTGGAGTAATAAACCGTGGATCTTTTGCCCGCATCGGTAAGAATCTTAGAAGCAAAAAAGTATCGAATCGTATCGACTAAGAACTGAGCAAAGGGTGTATTTTG
>JAURQA010000079.1 GCA_030836345.1 Bacteroidota bacterium | reverse complement strand
TTTCCTCAAGGAAACGATCAAGAATCCACCTCTGAAAGTATGCAATTTAATTCAGCACTCATCCATTGGGGAACCATTACCGATAATAAAGATATTAGAGATTTAGGTATTTATTTATATACCACAGAGCAAGCCGCCATCGAAGAATACTGGTTTGATACGAAAGAAAGAAATTTTTTACCCTCCCAGCAGTATAGTTTAGTCTCACGAGTTTGGGGAAATAGTTATGATAATGGTACTTTTTGGACCAACGACATTGCCGCCTCTTATGGAATTGAATTATACCCCATACATGGGGGCTCCTTCTATTTGGGACAGGACACAAGCTATGCCAAGAAACTTTGGAACGAGATAGAAAGCAATACAGGCATACTAAATAATGAAGCCAATGATAACCTGTGGCATGATATCATGTGGGAGTATTTAGCTTTCACAAATCCAGAGAAAGCAATAAAACTATATGAATCCTATCCAAATAGAAATTTAAAATTTGGGGTGTCTGATGCTCAGACCTATCATTGGCTACATGCCATGAATGTATTAGGTAATATTGATGTATCTGTGACTGCAAATTACCCATTGGCAGCAGTTTTTAGCAAAAATGGTACAAAAACCTATGTTGTTCAAAACTATGGAAAAGATAGTATTACTGTTCAGTTTTCCGATAATTATATCCTAAAAGCAAAACCAAACAGTATAAGCACTAGTAGAGATGTGGCTGTCACGGGATCGCTAAAAACAGACTTTAAGCGCGCCTATCCTGGAAATACAATCGCATTAGATTTTACCATAGTAAAAGGGAAACCGAAAAAGGTGGTTTTTTACGATGGGAATACCCCCATAGGAGAAAGGGAACAATCGCCTTACTACATAAAGACAGGAGGTCTATCCGCAGGGAAGCATTATTTTTATTCTAAAATTTATGATTCAATCGGCTTTAATGTTAGTAATATATGCGAAGTTATTGTGGGTGATCAGATACCATATACTGGCAGTCCCATCAAAATACCTGGTTCATTTGAGCCTGGTTATTATGATAAATTTATTGCAGGTTCCGCTCAAGATATTTCATATTACGACGGCAGCCGAGGCAATGCTGGAGATTTCAGAATGGATGAATCGGTGGATGTAGCAATGGATGTTAATGAAGGAGCCTATGTGGGCTGGATTAGTCCCAATGAGTGGTTGGAGTATACCATAGATGTCGAAAAGTCTGGGCTTTATACCTTAGATTTAAGGTATGCCAGTGGGAACGCCCAGGGTGGAGGACCTTTTTATTTTTCTTTAGATGGAGAACCTATAGGCGGCACAGTAAGAGTAAACACCACTTCTGGTTGGGAAAAATGGGCTGTAAAATCTTTGAGTAATATCCCGTTAAAGAAAGGAATACATACCCTTCGCATTAATTTTGATGGAGGAGAATTTAATCTTGGAAAATTAACTTTTTCTTATAATGCTGTTCTTCCATATAGCCAACCCATTGCAGATGCAGGTGAGAATACATTAATCATACTTCCCAACGCTACTGCAAATTTAGATGCTTCTCAGAGTTCTGACCCATCGGGCCTTTCATTAAGCTATACCTGGACCCAAATCTATGGACCGAATAAATTAGCTATCCAAAATAGAAATTCAATGACTCCTTTAGTTACGGGTTTAGAAGAAGGCGTTTATTTAATGCAAGTTCAGGTAAATAACGGATCTCGAACCGATAAGGATGAAATGTACCTTATTTCCAACAAGGATTCCAATATTAGCCCTACTGTATCTATTTGTACACCTTCAAATAACTCCACCTTAGAGGAAGAAGAGACTTTTAAAATTTCTGCATATGCAAATAGTGTATTTGATGAAATTACCAAGGTAGATTTTAGTATTGACGGCGAAATCATTGGAAGCACCAATGAACTTCCCTACGAAATTCAATGGTCACTTAAACCGGGAGACTATGTATTAACTGCTAAAGCATATTCGAAGCAAGGCCTTTCCAGTGAATCAATTGGAGTAAATGTAACAGTAACAGAAGCCCCTCCCTGCAAAGGCCTTTCAAATAACGGAGATTTTGAATACGAGTTCTCACCAGAGGATAATAACCCAACTTTAACTTTCATTCCAACTAAAGCGGGCACAGGTAGTCCAACCTGTATTTTGTATTATGGAACCAGCTCAGGCGCATTGCCAGGATACGGCGTTCAGCCCAATGTGCCTTTTAGATTAATAAATGCGCCAAAAGGTTCTAAGATATACTTTTATTATACCTACTCATATCCAGGACAAGGCGAAAAAAATAATGCTAATGATAAAAATAGCTACACCATAGGTAGTTGTAAATCGCAAAGCAATGCCCAAGTCACTATTGAGTCGCCTCTGATGCTTTACCCAAACCCCGTAATCGATTTTTTCTATTTAGAGTTTCCTAAAAGTATTTCAAACGCAGAGATTGTGAATTCTACAGGTCGGGTATTAGATCGCATAAATACGAAATTTTCAAATCTAAAATACGACATGAGTGCCTTTAGTTCAGGAGTTTATTTTATTAAAGTAAAAACATTGAACGGATGGAAGGCTTATAAATTAATAAAACAATAAGGCCTCTGTCTTTTTTTACTGGACTATTCATGCCCTTTCTCGCAGAGAGTAAATGGTTTACCTACTCTCAAGATAAAGTATATATCAAAAAAAAGCGTTCCATTGGAACGCCTTTTTTTATAAAAGTTTAATCTATGATTATTTAATCATCATCTTCTTACTTACGTTAGATCCACCAGCAATAAGAGTGTAGGTATAAACCCCTGAAGTAAGACCGCTGCAATCCATTTGAACAACGTGGTTACCTCTTACAAGCTCTTGAGCCGTTCCTGCTTTTACCAGTTGGCCGCTCATGTTCTTAACTTCCCATTTAACCTCACCAGGTTGGCTTAGGTAAATCATTACATTCGTAATGCCGGTAAAAGGGTTAGGGTAGTTATTACCTACTACAGAAACATTACCCGTATTAGGATTTTTTATAGATAGACCATACTGCATGCCAATAGTTCCAGCTTTAATATCTGCTACTGGAATGGCTTGATAGTATATCGTGTTTTTAGCTACTGGGTGAATTCCAAAATTGGGATCATTATTGGATAAGTTATTACCGCACTGATCATCTGCTTGCCAAATCATGTGAACATAATCATCTACAGATTTAGCAATACAAGCAAAATCATCCTCTTGTCTCAGGGCCTGTGTAACGTTCTGAGAGGCGGCCCAAGTGTTTCCACCATCGGTTGAATACACCATTCCTATATCTCTATAATTTGCATCAAAATCACTGATGTCTGATTCAATCGGAACACTAAATGAAACATAAATATCTCCATTTGGGTCAATTCCAGCTGAAGGCTGACGCATTGCACTTGTGTTTGTTAATCGGGCAACGGTACTCAATCCATTTGGAATAGCGCCATTCGCGTCTTTTCCTGAATAGGTAGCCTGTACAAGGCTATTGATGTCATCTCCATCTCTATCAAAAGCGCCACCAGAAGCTATTAAAGTTCCACCACTTGGATCGCCTTCTTTCCAATGAACAATTCCTTGAATACCAGGAAAAAGGCTGTATTGTTCATCTGTCGTGTCATCATCAAAAACTCTACCTAAGCCCCAAAATGCATGAACTTTTCCGTCATTGTCAATAAGTACATCAACGGTACCATCTGCAGTATATGGCGTATCAAGCATTAGCTTATTGGTTTCCCAAGGAGCATACGCAAATTCATCTGCGATAAGTCTATTAAATGTATTTCCACCATCTGTACTTTTCCAAACCAAAACTCCTTGCAAGAGACCGGCATTGGCAATAGCAATTGTATTTCCTTTAACCTCAATAGAGTAACGATCTGCACCACCATTGCTGGTAAGCGTGCTGTCATAATCAGGTAACATTTCGTGGGCTTTGTTCCACGTTAATCCTCCATCAAAACTTCGGCTGTATACCATGGGAGAAAAAATTCCATTTCGCGTAGGAGCTCTTACTTGTCCTGGGGCTGAAGAATCGGCATATGTACATATCAGATGTAAGGTGTCGCCATTATTATCCATTCTACCCCAAATAGGCTTATAAGGAGATTCTACTAATATATTTTGAGAAGCTCCATCAGGACGGGTTCCAGGGCTGGAACTTGCCGTTCTATAAAAACCACCAGATGTAGCAAAGTGACCAATGGTTACACTGTTTCCATCACTTAGAGTTGCAATATTTGGCCAACCTGTTCTTGCAGAAGCTTCAACTCTATTGGCAGAAACTGGCAACCAAGACCCATCAGTACTTCGGTAGTTAAAACCTGAGCCTCTATCTGGAAAGCCATTAGCATCACTAGGCGCGGTAGTCCACGATGTAAATACAGATCCATCATCGTTTAAAATGATTCGATGGGGCATGGCACTATTGGTTTGCAAATCATAATAGGTTTCTCCTATTACTACAAATCCGGAGTAATCCACGCTACGGCGCTGGATATGATTGCTTCTAGAACTCGTTTGTTGGAG
>JAURQA010000078.1 GCA_030836345.1 Bacteroidota bacterium | reverse complement strand
CCGATTGTTTTAATGCGCCCTGAATAGCTGCTGCCCCAAGTTTTGCGGCAGGAACAGAACGTAAACTGCCATTAAAAGAACCCAATGCTGTACGCGTTGCGGCTACGATATATACTTCTTTTGTCATCTTTTTTATTACTCTATTGCAAAGATAATGGAATGCTTTAAAAATCTTTGCGATATGAACATGCAACACCTGCTTTTTCTTACCTTTGCATCTTTTTAAAGTCTAATATGTTAAATGTATCTAATGTTTCGCTTCGATTTGGAAAGCGAGTGCTATTTGAAGATGTCAATCTGAAATTTGGTAAAGGAAATTGCTATGGAATTATTGGCGCAAATGGTGCGGGGAAAACCACCTTCCTAAAAATACTGAGTGGCGAGATTGAAGCCAATACAGGTAGTGTAGATATGGAGCCTGGCAAGCGAATGGCTATCTTAAATCAAAATCACTTTGAGTTTGATGATATCCCTGTTTTGCAAACGGTTCTTCAAGGGCACTCTGTGTTATGGACCATTATGGAAGAAAAGGATGCCATTTATGCTAAACCAGACTTTAATGATGAGGATGGAATGCGCGCGAGTGAATTGGAGGGTGAATTTGCAGAGTTAGACGGGTGGAATGCTGAAAGTGATGCAGCGAGTTTATTATCTAATTTAGGAATTGAAGAAAGCCTTCACGAAAAGCCCTTGAAGGAGCTTAGTGGAAATCATAAAGTTCGAGTGCTTTTGGCTCAATGCTTATTTGGGAACCCCGATGTCCTTTTAATGGATGAACCGACCAATGATTTGGATGTTGAAACCATTCGTTGGCTGGAAGACTTTTTAGCAAATTTCGAAAACACCGTTCTTGTGGTTAGTCACGATAGGCACTTTATAGACAATGTTTGTACCCATGTATGTGATATTGATTATAGCAGAATTAAAATATTTACAGGGAATTACTCTTTCTGGTACCAAAGTTCTCAACTGGCTTTAAGACAGAGGAATGATCAGAATAAAAAATCTGAAGAAAAGAAAAAAGAACTTCAGGCCTTTATTGCCCGATTTAGTGCAAACGTAGCAAAGAGCAAACAGGCAACGGCTCGAAAGAAGATGATTGACAAACTGGATGTTGAAGAGATTGAACCCAGTACGCGTAAGTATCCTGGTATTGTTTTTAAACAGGAGAGAGAAGTTGGAGATCAGGTTCTTACCATTGATAAATTAAAACTCGAACAAGACGGAGTCGTTCATTTTAAGGATATAAGCTTTACCGTGAATAAGGGAGATAAAATTGCTTTTATTAGTAGAAGTACCATAGCCCTGAATCAGTTTTTTAAAATACTCTGGGGAGATATAAAACCGAGTTCAGGTGAGGTAAAATGGGGAGTAACTATTAATATGGGATTTCTTCCAAACGATAATTCTTCCTATTTCAAGGAAAAAATTAATTTAGTCGACTGGCTAAGACAGTATTCTGAAGAAAAAGATGAAACGTTTATTCGAGGATTTTTAGGCAGAATGCTTTTTAGTGGTGAAGAAACTCAAAAAATGTGTAACGTATTAAGTGGAGGAGAAAAAGTACGTTGCATGTTAAGTAAAATTATGATGGAGAATCCAAATGTAATTTTGTTTGATGAACCGACCAATCATTTGGACCTAGAAAGTATACAAGCATTAAACATTGGACTTGCCGATTTTGCCGGCAATATTATGATGCATTCTCATGACCAAGAAGTAATAAATACTATTGCAAATCGTGTGATAGAAATTACACCAAATGGAATGATTGATAAGTATATGACCTATGAGGAATATGCAGAAGATAAAGCGGTGCAGGAAAGAAGAGAAGACTTATATAAAAAATAAAAATATGAAAAATATCAGTATAATCGCTGTGGCAGTTTTGATGGTGTCATCTTGCGGAGAAAAAGTTAGCATGGATGCTAAAGTAAACAATGGCCTAGATAGTTTTAGCTATGTTCAAGGCATTATGACCGCTTCATTTTTAAAAGCACAAGGAATAGAAAATATTAATTTCAGTGCCTTTTATAGAGGCCTTAATGAAGGATTGGTAAAAGACAGTGGCTATTTGATTCAAACAAATCAAATAAATACGTTTAGTCAAAATTATGTGCAAGGGCAACAAAAACTTAAAATTAAAAGCCTTCAGGCCAAGTCTAAAGAATACATAAAAGGACTTTCGGACAAAGGGTATAAAAGCCTACCTGGAGGAGCTTATTATAAAATTTTGACTAAAGGGAATGGTCCTAATGCTAGAGCTTACGATACGGTTGTCATGAGTTTAATTATCAAAAATATGGCGGGAGCTGAGCTTTTCAATAGTTTGAAATCATCTGGAGGAAAGCAGGATAAAGTTCCTTTAGCCGGCTTAAAACTGGCGCCTTTGGAAGATGCATTAGAGATAATACCTGCAGGGAGCACCTTTGAACTTGCCATCCCTACTGATTTATATCCTTTTCTTGGTCAATTTGCGAGAAGCAATTTTAACGATAAATACGGAGTATCTCTCTGTACTTTTGATATTTCTGATGTAATACAGGGTAAGGAAATTTCTTTACCCCAGATGCCTCAAATGCCAGGAGGCGTAAAGTAGCATTTATAAAGATACGAGAAAGGAAGAGTGCTCCATGTGCTCTTCCTTTTTTTATGTCAATTTCCAAGGGTGGAACGTTGAACCAATTCAGCAAAAAGACTTTATACCCCAACATCTCTTTTGTTTGTCTCTTTAAATAGCCCAAATGTTAATGTTATTATTGTTCAGCAAACGTTTCGAAACTGTGCTCATTGATTGCCAATAATTAGACGAATAGAAATGTACTCTTTCATTATTTTTCAAGCAAAATAATGCTGTACATTTGCCACACATGTTACCTTATACTATTCCCAAATTAAAACATGTCGATGTAGACGGCAGATTCTTTCTCCTCGCTGGACCTTGTGCTATTGAAAGTAAAGAAATGGCCATGGAAATTGCCGAAAGGATTAAAGGCATCAGCGATAAATATCACATCCCTTTTATTTTTAAAGGTTCATACAGAAAAGCCAATCGAACCAGTCTAACTTCTTTTACGGGAATAGGCGATGAGAAAGCCCTAGATATTCTTGCACAAATTGGTGAGCGCTTTGATATTCCAACGGTTACAGATATCCATGAAAGCCATGAGGCTGAGATGGCAGCGAATTATGTGGATGTATTGCAGATTCCGGCCTTTCTTTTTAGGCAAACCAATTTATTAGTAGCTGCTGCAAATACTGGTAAAGTAGTGAATATTAAAAAGGGCCAATTTGCCGCTGCAAATGCCATGCAACACGCCATGCAAAAATGCAAGGATAGTGGAAATAGCAGCGTTATGCTCACGGAACGCGGAAATAGTTTTGGATACAGTGACTTAGTGGTAGACATGGCAAACATTCCTCAAATGCAGTCCTATGGAGCCCCCGTGGTCATGGATATTACGCATAGCTTACAGCAACCCAATCAAATCAGCGGAGTAACGGGAGGAAAACCTCAGCTTATTGAAACCATTGCAAAATCAGCCATTGCTGCGGGAGCAGATGGCTTATTTATTGAAACTCACCCCAACCCATCTCAGGCAAAAAGCGATGGAGCAAACATGCTTCCCATCGATCAATTAGAGGCGCTACTTGAAAAGCTTATTCGTATTAAAGAAGCCCTGTAATATCGAAAATTTACATTTGTGTATCATTCGATAATTAAAGAACCCCTACTTTTGTATAAATGAACATCTTAAAATCGCTAACTATTGGACTTGCAGCAGTAACTGCTGCCTTCTCCATTAGCTCATGTACCGAGGAGCCCCCAGTTGGTTTGTTTGTAGAAACCTTAGACCCTCTTTTAGATACCTGCTACCTTGAAACTGTAGCAACACCAGAATCTAAAAACACCTTACTTTATGACATTACGGGTGTTCGATGCAGCAACTGCCCCAAAGCGGCGGAACAGGCTAAAACTATTTTAGATGCACATAATGGACGAGTAAGCGTCATCGCTTTGTATGCAGATATCCCCGGCTTGGGACAATTGACTGATGCATGGGATGGTTTCCCCGTTTTGAATTCAGTAGATGCACAACAAATTATAGCTTCTTTAGGTAATCCAGGCTCACTTCCTACCGGTTGTGTAGATCAAATAGAAGTAGACAATAACCGCATGGTTCCCTTTACAAAATGGTCTGCAGAGGTAAGTAAAAGATTGTCTTTACCTACTCCCGTAAATTTAGAAATAACGGCTACCTATGATGCCTCTTCAAAGTCCATTCGTGTCAACACAAAAAGTTCATTTACGGAATCTGTAGCAGATCCAATGGATATTTTTGTAGGATTAACAGAAAATGATATCGCAAGTAAACAAAGCGAAAATAGAGTGAGCAGTGGTCATGTAGATGATTATAAACATGAACATGTGCTGCGAACTCTACTAACGGGTTCCTCTGGCTCAGCAGTAGGCTGTGATATGGTTGCTGGCACGGTGGTAGAAAAGCAATTTTCCATCATTAAAGACGATGCATGGAAAGTACCTGCTCTGCACGCATTGGTATGGGTTGTAAATAAAACTACAAAAGAAGTGGTTCACGTAAAAGAAGTTTCTGTAAAATAATGGAATGGGATGTTCTTAAGGAGGAATTCAAGCAATACCTCTGGTTGGAAAAAGCCCTTTCAGAAAATAGCATAGATGCCTACGGCAGAGATATAGAAAAATTAGCGCTTTTCTCTGAGACTGAACTTAAAGGGAAAAAACCACTCAGAATATCACAAGAAGAATTGCAAGAATTTAGTGCATTCTTGGCGCAATTTGGATTTTCAGCAGGCAGTCAAGCTCGGATTTTAAGTGGAGTAAAGGCCTTCTACAAATTTATACTGCTTAACGATTACTTGGAAATCAGTCCAGCAGAAAACATGGAGCACCCCAAATTAGGACGGAAACTTCCCATTGTTTTGGATGAATCTGAAATTGATGCAATGATAAAAACCATCGACCGCAGTAAACCCTCGGGAGAAAGGGATGTGGCTATCTTGGAGACCCTATACAGTTGCGGGCTTCGGGTGAGTGAATTGGTGAACCTGAGCCTCACAAATATTTTTTGGGATGATGAATTCATTCGAGTCATTGGAAAGGGAAATAAAGAACGAATTATTCCCATTGGGGCAACTGCTCTTAAACACATTAAGTTATATACGGACCAGATACGGGTTCACCTCGAGATCAACAAAGACCATAGAAATATTGTTTTCCTCAACCAAAGAGGGTCCAGATTGAGTAGACAAAGCATTTTTTACTTGATTAAATCCACGGCTAAAAATGCGGGAGTAAATAAAACGGTAAGTCCACACACCTTGCGGCATAGCTTTGCTACTGGCCTTGTGGAAAATGGAGCTGACTTACGTGCGGTTCAAGAAATGCTCGGTCATGAAAGCATAACAACTACGGAGATATACACCCATTTAGATCGCAAATTTTTAGCTGAGACTATTCAGAAATTCCACCCTCGCAGCCTCTAATAATAAAGCCTTATCATACGGGCTTACCAAACATTCACTTCCATCTCCAACATAATACCAAATGTATCGAGAACCTGTTTCTGCACCTCTTTCGCTGTTTCTATAAGTTCTGTACCCGTGGCACCTCCATAATTCACTAATACAAGGGCTTGCTTTGCATGCATACCCGTATTGCCAAACTTTTTGCCTTTTAAGCCTGCCTGCTCTATCAACCAACCCGCTGGTATCTTGATTCCATCCGGAACATTAAAATGGCGTACTTCCCCTTCATAAGAAGCTTGCACCTCTCTAAATTGTTGCCGCGAGACAACAGGGTTTTTGAAGAATGAACCAGAATTCCCTAATTCTTTTGGATCTGGGAGTTTGCTTTGCCTAATCTCAATAATTGCCCGGGAAACATCTGCAATACTTGGCTCTTTAACTCCAAAGTCTTTTAACTTGGCTTTAATATCGCCATATTTTGTATTGATTTTTGGCTTTTT
>JAURQA010000077.1 GCA_030836345.1 Bacteroidota bacterium | reverse complement strand
ATATTTCACATCCGTCGGGTTTAATTGCCAAAGGCCTATTGAATAACCCTTTACCTCATTGTCATATTGTAACTAGTACTACACACAAAACCCTAAGAGGACCGCGTGGTGGAGTTATTATGATGGGACAAGATTTTGAAAACCCATGGGGTTTAAAAACCCCAAAAGGAACGGTTCGTAAAATGAGTGCTCTTTTAGACTCTGGAGTTTTTCCAGGAACCCAGGGAGGCCCGTTGGAACATGTAATTGCAGCTAAAGCTGTTGCTTTTGGTGAAGCCTTAACCAATGAATTTAAAGACTACTGTGTTCAAGTAATGGCCAATGCCAATGCATTAGCCAGTGCCATGGTTAATAGAGGATATAAGATCATTAGCGGGGGTACAGATAATCATATGATGTTAATTGATCTGAGGCCCAAAGCGGAAGATCTTACGGGTAAACTAGCAGAAAACACTTTGGTGCGTTGCGATATAACCATAAATAAAAATACGGTTCCCTTTGAAACGAGAAGTCCATTTGTTACCAGTGGCATGCGCTTAGGAACGCCGGCAATAACCTCGAGAGGAATGAAAGCAGAGCATATGGATGCTGTTGCGGAACTAATTGACGCTGCTTTAACCAATCATGATAATGAGGCGAAATTAGACGAAGTGACTGAAAGAGTTCATGCACTGATGGCTAATTTCCCATTGTATGCATAAGTCTGGATGGCTCAAAGTAGTTAAGATTATTCAAGCCATAGGAATTACATTCCTCGGGGTCTTTTTTATCTTTAATACATCCAATTATATCTTATTCGCCGGAGGGGTTGTTTCTATTCTGGCATCTTTAGCAGAGTGGTTGCTCACGTATTTTATTCAGCAAAGGAAGTTAAAGCCTATTCCACTTGTTGCACTCTTTCTTAAAATGACCGTAATTATTGCACTCGTATTTAGGGGGTTGTTTCAAAATACAGGTTTAAGTTTGACCTCTTTTATTGTTTTGCTTGGAGCGATAGCTTTAGCGATGTTATTTCAACTATTCATGGCCTTTTATACAAAAAGTAAGAGGAAATAGACTTCTCTTGTACTTATTTTTTTAGGAGTTGAGTAATATTCTTCCACGAGGGGAAAAGCAAAAAGAACCCAATCATTGCTGTTAAAAAAGCAGCAAAGAGATCGATGTACAAGGGATGTGTCTTCTGATGGAGAGAGCTAAAAATGCCTAAACCAGCAATTAGGAATAATCCAAATCTAAGAATGGGAAAATCGCGCCAAATAAACGCTTTATTTATATATGAACCTGCAATGCAGAGTGAGGCAAAGGTTGATTGGGTAATCATACACACTTGAGCAGAACCCAAAGCTCCATATTTTGGAATAAGAATGTAATTTAGAATGATATTTATAGCCATGCTAATAATGGCAAAACTGCTTAGTGTTTTGAGTTGGTGTGCAGCCGTTAAATAAGTCCCAAATACGTGTATCAAGGCCATGGGTAAAAAGGATGCCATGATGTAAATGAAGGTCTTGTTTGATTGAATGTTATCGCCCGCTTGGTAGAGCAATTCCATGATTTGCGGTGAACAGAAATAGGCAAGCAGCATTAAGGGAAACCCCACAGTTAATATAATTTTGGAGCCGAGCAAAGCCAACTGGCTTGTGCTTTCTTTAGATGCGATGAGTTTGCTAAAATTGGGCAACAGAAGAGTGCTAAGCAATGCGCTAAAGATGAGGGCGGCATCCAATAGGCGAAAGCTCTTTGCATACACCCCTGCATCGGAAAAGGTATTCGGAGCAAGCTCACTAATCATATATGTATCTACTCGTGTAAATATGCTCATGATAAAAGCCAATATTGCAAACCACTGTACCGATTTCCATACCTGTGAGAAGGATTTATTTGGAGCGGCATCTGGCATTTTTTTGCTCCAGAAAAGACCCAGAAGTAATGCGATAAAATAACCAAATGTTTGAATGCTAAAGAAAGCAATCATGCCCTGGAAACCATTAAATCCATAGAAGAAGATCCAAATGGCTCCGCCAATAATGCTAATGGTTCGATCCGTCACAGAAACAATGGCATCTCGCTTAAACTGGCGATGTCCTTGTAGTATAGCTCTGAAGAATAAAACAAAGGAGGCCAAAACTTGATTGGCAATAGCCAAGGAAATTAAAGGAACTGCCCAAGATTTGCCCCAAGCAAATACAAAAATAAGAGCAATGTAAATAAGAGAAAGGAGCATTCTCCAAGCTAAAATTTGCTTTACATTGGTCTCTTTTTCTGCAGATATTCGGGTAGTTAGATAATTGTTTAAGCCCAAGTCCAATAGGATATTGAACATGAGGCAGAAATTAAAAATTACAAAGTATTTACCGTATAGTTCATCGCCTAGCTGAATTTGCGCCATGCGATCCACACCAAAAATCCATAAAGGCTTAATGAGGAAGTTCAATCCCTGTAGCCAGAGCAAAGATTTTAGAAATGACTTTTGCACAGGCTCAAAGGTATAAAAAATACTCTTTCTATTTGATCGTATCGGTTTTGTTTCTACTCAACAGAGTTAGCAGAGCTCGCAGCTCTTTTTCTGTCGTGTTCGTCCAAATGAATTTTTCTAAAACGGGTGTTTTCAGGAGTAACCTCAACATATTCATCGGCTTGAATGTATTCCATCGCTTCTTCCAGGGTAAACGCTCTTGGCGGAGCCAACATGGAAATTCCATCTTTACCCGCCGCACGGAAGTTATCTAATTGCTTCGCAGTACATATATTCACAACCAAATCGCCGGGCTTAGCGTTTTCTCCAATTACCTGACCGCCGTATACTTCGGCGCCTGGGCGAATAAAGAAGTTTCCTCTATCCTTTAGTTTATCCATAGAATAGATAGCAGCCTTGCCTGTGTCTTTACTAATAATAACCCCATTAAAACGTTTGGGCATATCCCCTTTATATGGCTGATACTCATAAAAACGTTGGGCCATAATTGCTTCACCTTGAGTCGCTGTAAGCATTTGACTCCTCAAACCCATTAGACCACGTGCTGGGATATAAAACTCTAAACGCATCATATCGCCCTTAGGTACCATACTCGTCATGTCTCCTTTACGTTGACTCACTGCTTCAATGACTTTTCCACTGTGATGTTCTGGAACATCTACCGTAAGCGCTTCAATAGGCTCGTGTTTCTTGCCATTAATTTCTTTGAAAAGAACACGAGGTTGTCCTACTTGCAATTCATACCCTTCACGTCTCATTGTTTCTACAAGGATTCCTAAATGCAGGACTCCACGACCGTATACCATAAATTGGTCTGCACTGGCGGTTTCTTCTACCCTCAATGCTAGATTTTTTTCAATTTCTTTTTGGAGACGTTCACGTATATGTCTACTGGTGACAAATTTTCCTTCTTTACCAAAAAATGGAGAGTTATTAATGGTAAATAACATACTCATAGTTGGTTCATCAATTTTAAGGGTGGGCAATGCTTCCAAATGCTCAGGATCTGTAATGGTGTCTCCAATCTCAAAATCTTCAATTCCCGAAAATGCACAAATATCTCCTGCACTCACACTTTCGGCTCTAGTTTTTCCTAAACCACTAAAGACATAAAGTTCTTTTACTCTTCCTCTTTTTGTACTTCCGTCTCGCTTAACCATCCCTACGGGCATATTTTCAGCGATGGTTCCTCTTCTTACTCTACCTACAGCAATACGACCTGTATAACTACTAAAATCTAGATTGGTGATTTGCAACTGCAAAGGTCCTTCTTCTACTGAGGGAGAAGGAACATCATTTACAATGGTATCCATTAAGAAGGTTAAATCGCTGGTTGGATTTTGCCAATCAGGACCGTACCATCCCATTTTTCCACTTCCATATACCGTAACAAAGTCCAATTGCTCTTCCGTTGCTCCAAGGTTAAAGAACAAGTCAAAAACAGAATCATGCGTTTGATCTGGTGTGCAATTTGGTTTATCTACTTTATTAATAACTACGACCGCTTTTTTACCCAACTCTAAGGCTTTTTGCAATACAAAACGAGTTTGAGGCATGGGGCCTTCAAATGCATCAACTAAAAGAAGTACACCATCAGCCATATTCAAAACACGCTCTACTTCTCCGCCAAAATCACTGTGGCCAGGTGTGTCAATTATATTGATTTTAGTGCCTTTCCATTCAACGCTAACGTTTTTGGAGAGAATGGTAATTCCACGTTCTCGTTCCAAATCATTATTGTCTAAAATAAGATCTCCAGACTCTTGATTATCTCGGAATAAATTAGCTTGGTGTAAGATTTTGTCAACCAAAGTAGTTTTACCGTGATCTACGTGGGCGATAATGGCAATGTTGCGAATGTCCATGAGGCGTTTTAAAATTCCTGCAAAATTACGTCTAATTATTGGTTTATCTTATATAAATATAAGAGGTGAAATTATAAGCTAAATATCACTTTTTTACCAAGTATATAGCGGCAATCTTATGATTGTCAAATAGTAAAATAAGCTATATCTCAGCCTTAATTTTTATGCTTATCAAGCTTTATGATACGATACCCTTTGTAAATAAGAACCAAGCCAATAAACTCTGTTACAAAGAGCACATTTACATAACCCATTCTTGTAAAAGTGCCTCCAATACCTGGCAAAAGTCCACCTATAGCAATGTAAATATTGCCTTTAAATCTGGCTTCTTTATTGGTTTGCTTGTAGTATTTAAATGCGGAATGTATCGCTCCTCCAACGAGGAAATAGAAGGAATATATATTAATGATGGGTGAAAAATATCGAACCCATTCCCATGTAAATATCTTTCCCGTCAGTTTAAAATCAAAATCACTTGGGATGGATATGGGGGTAAGAAAATGCAAATGGAACCGATAATAATGGCTGTGACAAAAAACCAGGTGGTAAAATCGGCCAATTTTTTACTCATGAGCAGGTATACGGAACCTTGAGCAAGGGGGAATCCGCCCAATAAGGCACCCACGATATACCAGTATTTTAGATTGATTTCATTCCAGCCAAATATAACATTGATGCTTTCAGCTAATGTTCCTAGGCCAAAGGTAAGCACTCCAATGCTCCACCATAAAAGGTATTGCGTCTTTCTGTTTTTGTAATGCAGGTAAATTTCTCGAACAAAAAAGACCGAGAAAATAGTTGTAACAATGGGGATGTATTCAATATACGGTCCCATGCTTTATGCTGGAATTCGTTTTAGTGTTTCTAGTAAGTATCTCCAAAATTTTTGAACGGAAGATATTTGCGTGCATTCATCAGGACTATGGGCGCCACGAATGTTTGGACCAAAGCTAATCATCTGCATGTCTGGATAGTTAGTCCCTAAAATTCCACACTCAAGACCGGCATGGCAAGCATTTACATCGGCTGATTTCCCAAAGAGTTCTTGATATATTTTGCTCATGAGCGCCACAATGGTGCTTTCTGGTTTGGGTTCCCAACCAGGATAAGTTCCACTGAAGGAAGTGGTTCCATGCAGCGGAGCAAAGCAGGCTTCTATAGCGTTTGCTAAATCTGTTTTTTCTGTGTCTACGGAGCTTCTTGTTAAGCACATGATAGTAAACTCACCATCTTTTAAAATTACGCGAGCTAAGTTATTGGAAGTCTGAACCAATTCTGGAATACTTGGACTCATTCTATAAATACCTACTGGACACGAGTAAATGCTATTCAATAAATCGTTTTTGAAATCCTCACTACAGGCCTTGTAAGCCATTTCAGGAGCGGGATCTAAAGTGATTCCTAGGTTTACATCAGTCACATTATATTCAGCTAAAAGGACGTCACCTAATTCGGTAACAACCTTTTTAACGGTCTCTCTGTCTGCATCTGCAAAGCCAATAATAGCAGATGATTCTCTTGGAATAGCGTTTCGCAACCCGCCTCCATCAATCGTTATTAAATCCATTGCACAAGACTTATTTAGGGTCCAAAGGATGCGGTTCATAATCTTATTTGCATTCCCCAAACCTTTGTGAATTTCCATTCCACTGTGTCCTCCTTGCAAACCTTTAACTCTTATGGTATAAGCGGGCACAGTGCT